>CAJXME010000172.1 GCA_913056245.1 uncultured Alphaproteobacteria bacterium
TCCGATGCTATCCGTCAGATCGTGGAAGGCGTAAAAGTTGCTCTGGAGCAGACGCCTCCTGAATTGGCGGCGGATATTGTGGAAAAAGGCATTGTCATGACCGGCGGCGGTAGCCTCTTGCAAGAAATTGACACGGTTCTGCGCGAAGCCACTGGCTTGCCGGTCTCCGTGATTGAAGACCCCCTGACTTGTGTGGCTTATGGCACGGGGCGTTGTCTTGAAGAAATGCGAACCTTGCAAAACGTTCTGGTCGGCGCCTAAGGGTTTGTGATGGCCAGGGCACAAGGTGACCGCAAAAGAGGCCGCAAAACCACCTCAATCGCCAGCCATGTGCTGATCTTTCTGGCTTGCCTGATGTTGATGACATTGGGCAAGGCGGATATCTCCGCGATGAATTCTTTGCGCACCGTGATGACGGGATTGGTGACGCCCATCGCCGATCTGGTCGCCGTGCCTGTCCGGGCGGTGGCCTTGATGGTGGAAAGCGCGCAAGCGGCGGCGAATTTGCGCGAAGAAAATCTCAAACTCAAAGAAGATGTCAAACGCTTGAGTCGCTGGCGCCTCAAGGCTGAAATTCTGCAAACCGAAAATCTGCAATTGCGATCGGTTAGTGGGGTGATTGTACCCGAAGCCAGCGAAGCGGTTTCAGCGCGGGTGATCGCGGTTAATGCCGATAGTTTTGCCCATGTGGTGATGATCAATGTGGGGCAAAATATGGGCATTCGCCGTGGCCATGCCGTCACCACCACCGATGGTTTGGTGGGTATCATCATCGATGTTGGCGCGCGCCACAGCCAAGTCCTGTTGCTCACCGATATCAACGCCATGATCCCGGTTATTTTGTCGTCATCATCTTGGCCCGCAACGACCGTGGGCTTGAACTCAACGACCCTGAAACTTCGGTTTTTACCCAAAGAAGCCATGGTTGCGATCGATGAATTGGTGCAGACCTCTGGTCATGGCGGGATATTGCCCGCGGGCATACCGGTTGGGCGGGTGGTCAGCATTAAAGATGACCAGATTAAAATTAAACCCGTTGTCGATTTAAGGCGGCTTTCCTTTGTCTCGGTTTTGGTGACCGATAAAGACCCGGTGTTCAGCACGCAGGATTTGCTCAATCAAGCCTATAGCCCGTTGCCGCCTTCCGATGACACCTTCACCTTGCAAGGCTTGAACGCGGTTGGCGAACGTCAATCTTCGGATGTATTGGAAAATAAGGCTGAAGAAGGCGGGAATTAACGATGGTCGATATTGATCTCAGAACAGACCGCATTTTACTGCATTATGTCCTCGCCTTTGTTGGGCTGACGGTGTTGGTGTTTTTGGAATCGGCGCTTGGATTGATCCCTACTTTTTATGGCAGTGTCCCGAAAGTCAGTTTATGCGTGGTTTTCCTCTTGGCGCTTTATGCACCTCATGTGGCATCGATCTATTTGGTGCTGGCGATTGGGATTATTTTTGACACGATCCAAAGCAATCCTTTTGGTTATACGTCGAGCCTTTATCTGATCATCCTTCTCGTGATGGATTGGCGACGGCCTGCGCTGATGGCGGCGGATGACGTGATTATCTGGTTTGAATTTATCCTAACGGTGATGGCGCTGACCCTTTATATGTTCATCGTCTTTATGATTTATCATGGCCATTGGCCGCCAGTCTCCGAGATGATCTTTCAAATTGGTTTTACGGCCATGTTGTTCCCTGTGTTCAATTGGATCGCCATTCTGGCACGTCAATTCAGCCAATATATCGGGGTGGTTAAATGATCACTCGGATGAAAAAGAATTATGACCAGAAATTAAGCCGCCGCGCGCTGATGCTGGGCGGTATCAAATGCGTCTTGGCGATGAGTTTGGTGGCGCGGCTCTATTACCTGCAAATCGAAGAAGGCCGCCAATATCAGACATTATCGGATCGCAATAAATATGATTTCCGTATTATCCCGCCATCGCGTGGGCGCATTAAGGACGCCAAAGGCCGATTGCTGGCAGGGAACGCGGAGGCTTATGAACTGAGCGTGACGCCGCAATATATCGACGATATTGAAATGACCATCAAACAATTGTCGAGTTTGATTGATCTGACGCCGCAAGAAATTCAAAATTTTATTGATGATCTTGAAAAATCACCAACCTTTTTGCCGATCCCCATTCGCACTGATCTGACGCAACGGGAATTGTCCCGCATCGCTATCCGCAGCCCAGAATTGCCCGGGGTGAATTTTGAGCGCGTGGAAAAGCGCATCTATCCTCAAGGGGTGCTGGGGGGGCATTTGACGGGCTATATCAATCGCGCGACGGCTGAAGAGGTCGAGAACGGCATCATTTCTCGCGAATTGGCCAATCTTTCGACAGGCAAGTCAGGCATCGAAAAAGCCTTTGAAGATAAATTGCGGGGCTTTCCCGGGCGGGAGCGGATTTTGGTCAATGCCCTTGGCCGGCCTATTCGAACGGCGGTGGATGAACAGCCTGCCGCTGGGCGAGATTTGGATTTGACCATCAATATGGATGACCAACTCTTTGCCATTGAAACCTTGAAACGGGGGCAGAATAAACCGCTATCCTTGGCGTCGCCGCGAGTCAAAAAGGCCATGGAGAAAAATGAAGAATTGGCCAAAATCTTAGCCGATGGTCACAATTCGGCCTTCGAGGACAGCAAAGGACGGGTGGTGCCGCCGGAAACAGGGTCTGTGGTGGTGCTGGATATTAAAACCGGCGCTGTCAAAACCTTGGTTTCCTCCCCCACGTATGATCCGAATGTGTTCTCCGGTAAGCTCAGTTCAAAAGACTGGCAGACGCTGATCGACAACCCGCGCACGCCGTTGCTCGATCGGTCGCTGTCAGGGCAATATTCGCCGGGGTCAACCTTCAAAATGGTGGTGGCCTTGGCGGCGTTGGAAGCGGGGGTGATCAATGAGAAAACACCCTTTATGTGCACCGGCCATCGTCAAGTGGGCAATCAGGATTTCCACTGCTGGTTCAAACATGGCCATGGCAGTGTCAATGTGGTTCAAGCCCTTGAGCAATCATGCGATGTGTTTTTCTATGAAATTGGCCTCAAGACTGGGATCAAACGGATTGCTGAAATGGCGCGGAAACTGGGGTTAGGCGAGCCAACAGGGATCAGCATGCCCGGCGAGAAATCGGGCTTAATCCCCACAAAATCCTGGAAGGAAATTACCTATGACCGCCCTTGGACTTTGGGGGAAACGGTCAACGCGTCAATTGGTCAGGGCTATGTGCTGGCGACGCCGCTGCAATTGGCGGTGATGACAGCGCGCATCGCCGATGGCAAACGGGCTATCTTGCCGCGTATGACCTTGGCCGGTGATGAGGGCGGTGACTTTGAGCCGTTGGATATTTCTGAACGCGCGCTGGCCGTGGTTCAAAAAGGGATGCGGCGGGTCATGAACGGCGAAAAGGGCACGGCAAAGCGATATGACCTCGCTTCGATCGGCGCGCCCATGGCGGGGAAAACCGGCACGGTGCAAGTGCGCGCTATTTCCAAAGCCGAACGCGAAGCCGGTATTGTCGATAACATCGATCGCAAATGGAAATTTCGTGATCACGCGCTGTTTGTCAGTTATGCGCCTTATCAAAATCCACGCTATGCCATTGCGGTGGTGGTGGAACATGGCGGTGGCGGCTCCAGCACCGCGGCGCCGATTGCCAGCGCGGTGATGCGGCATCTCTTTACGGCTGATGCCAAGGGAGAAGCCTGATGGCGGAGCCGTCACAAAATCGGCATGGCCAAATCCGCGTTCGTCCCGCGGCTGCAAGTCCTTTGGATGCGTCGATCTCTTTTTTTTATCATCTGCGCAGAGTGCCGTGGTTGATTGTGCTGATTTGTTTGGTG
>CAJXME010000173.1 GCA_913056245.1 uncultured Alphaproteobacteria bacterium
ATATCGCCGCCGTGCTCATGACCTATTTTTACCAGCAAATGCCCTCGCTGATTGACCAAGGGCGGCTGTTTATCGCTCAACCGCCGCTTTATCGTTTGGCGCAGGGCGGGCAAGTCGCCTATGCCCTTGATGATGAGCATAAGGATGAAATCATCAAATCTGAACTCACGGGGCGCGGCAAAATTGAAATCAGCCGCTTCAAAGGCCTTGGCGAAATGCCCCCCGCTCAATTGAAAGAAACCACTATGTCCAAGGCTTCACGGCGATTGCTGCAAGTGCATTTGCCGAAACGCGACAGTGATGGCGCGGATGATCGGCGGCAAGTCGATGGGCTGGTCAATACCTTGATGGGGCGCAAACCAGAATTGCGCTTTAACTATATTCGCGATCACGCCAGCGATGTTTTGACCGAATTGGATATTTGATCAATCGTCAAGACTGGTGACAAATTCAACCAAAGCCTCGGTCACCGCTTCTGGGTTTTCAAGCGGCGGCAAATGACCCGCATCTTTAATTTCAACATAGTGGCTTTGTGGCGCGGCATCGGCCATCGCCCGCGCCATCGCCGGCGGGGTTAAGGCGTCATGCTCCCCCACCACAAAAAGCGACGGCTTATCGAAGCGGCGCAAGGTTTCAAATTGATCCTGCCGCCCCATAATCGCGGTTTGCTGAAGCACAAAGTGATCGCGCCCCACGGCTTCCGCCATCGTCATCACAGGGCCTGTGATGCTGTCATCGTCAAGATTTTTTGCCGCGATCAGACTGGGCAATAATGTTCGGGTTACGCCTTTGAATTTGCCCAGATTGCTCATCTTAATGAAGGCTTGGCGCTGGTCTTTCTTCTCAGCGCTATCCGCTTCGGCGTTGCTGTCCATCACCACAAGCCCCGATAGACGATCCGGCGCAAGGCGGGCGATTTCTAACGCGACATAACCGCCCATCGATAAGCCGATTGGCACAATCTTGCCTTCGGTTTCATCCAAGACTTCTTCCGCCATCAAGGTGATCGAGTTCATCCCCAGAGTGTTGGCGTGATGGATCGCATGACCTTCGGCTAAGCGCGGTTCTTGGGCAAGATACAAGTCTTTCGTGAGCAAAAGGCCAGGAATGAGAGCAAGTGTTGTCATGATGTATCACTGAAAAGAGTATATGAATGCTTTAATGTGCCATTTTGGTTGACGCCTCGCCAGCAATTTTGTAGATACTTGCTCATTATTAACCGCAATGCTGTTTTCTAATTCCCCAACAACCATCGGATATTGATTTGACCTTTCGTGATCTCGGTTTAACCGACCCACTGCTAGACGCTATTGAGGCCATTGGCTATACAACGCCAACGCCTATTCAAGAAAAATCGATACCTGTTGTATTGATGGGACGTGATGTATTGGGGTCTGCCCAAACAGGCACAGGGAAAACCGCGTCATTCACCCTACCGATGATTGATATTCTGAGTTCAGGCCGTGCCAAAGCCCGCCTGCCTCGCTCCCTCATCCTCACCCCTACCCGCGAATTGGCCGCTCAAGTCGCGGAAAGTTTTGATGCCTTTTCCAAAAACCACAATCTCAGCAAAGCCTTGTTGATTGGCGGCACCAGTTTTGGCGATCAAGACGCGGCTTTGGCCAAAGGGGTTGATGTGTTGATCGCAACGCCCGGCCGTTTGCTCGATCATATCGAACGCGGCAAGGTCATGTTGACGGATGTGAAAATTCTTGTGATTGATGAAGCCGATCGGATGCTCGATATGGGCTTTATCCCTGATGTGGAAAAGATCACCAGCCTATTGCCTAAAATTCGTCAAACCTTGTTTTATTCCGCGACGATTGATGAAACCATGCATAAGATTGCCGCGAAATTTGTTATCAATCCGAAAGTGATTGAAGTCGCGCCACCGGCCTCCACCGCGTCGACGGTTGAGCAATTCGTTGCCCATACCAAAGTCAAAGAAAAGCGGCAGATGCTGCGCGATTTGATCCGCAGTGAAGAGATCAGCAACGCTGTTATTTTCTGCAATCGCAAACGCGATATCAGCACCGTGAAAGCATCGCTTGAACGCCATGGGTTTAACGTCCTTGCGCTTCATGGCGATATGACGCAATCGGCGCGCAATGAAGCCTTGAGCAAGTTCAAGAAAGGCGATGTGCCTATTTTGGTGGCCAGCGATGTGGCGGCGCGGGGCATTGATATTGCCGGGCTTTCGCATGTCTTTAACTTTGACGTGCCGATGAATGCCGAAGATTACGTCCACCGTATTGGCCGCACGGGTCGCGCGGGTCGTTCTGGCCGCGCTTTCACCTTGGTCGCCAGCAAAGATGACGTGAATTATCTTGAAGCGATTGAAAAATTAATTGGCAAAAAAGTGCCGGTCTTTGATACCGGCGCTAGCGCTGAAATCATGGTTATAGATGATAGCGACGAAGGGTCATCCAAAACCAAAAAACAAGCCAAAGCGGATAAATCAACGGGTCAAAAGCGCAAATCCAAACAGCGCGGCAATGTTGAAGGCGAATTGCCAATGCCGCCTGATTGTTCCGGGGATTGCTTTAAGACCACCGAACACACCCCGGCCTTTTTGCTGAATTAATATAATTAATTCATCGATTTAGAGATAACTTCTGATAAATCAGTTGAAATACCGCCTGCGCTTTTAATCCGCGCCAGCGCCCCTTTCATCAGGGCTTTCCGTTCATCGCTATAAAGACTAAACCGCGTTAGAGGCAACACGATCCTTGCCGCGACTTGGGGGTTGCGCTGATCGATTTGAGCGATATGGCGCGCCAAATACAAATAGCCTGACCCGTCATTGGCGTGAAAATTCGGTGTGTTCATGGCCGCAAAAACCGACAAAACCGAACGCAATTTATTCGGATTATTCGCATCAAACGCGGGATGCTCCATCAAAGCATCGCAATGCTCAGGCGTTGACACCAAAGGCGCGGAGGATTGATGCATGAACCATTTTTCCATCACCAAAGAATTATCCGCCCAGCGATCAGCAAATTCGGCCAATGCCGTTTCGCGATTCGCGCCCTCCATCTGGTTCAGCGCGGCCAGCCCATTTTCCGATAAGGTCATGTTTTTATGCCGCGACAAGTTGAGGGCATGATCTTCCGCGCCGGCATATCCCGATAAAACCGCCAATCCCAAAAGACGGCCATAAAGCGCACGGTCTTGAGCGGTCAAACGATTGGCTTTTTTCTCAAAGGCGGTAAGCATCGGCGCGGCGGTTGCCTCAAGCCCTTTGCCGATCAAACTCATCATCAATCGCCGCTTTTCCCATATCAAATAAGGGTCACAAACAGCATCGGGATGATCCGCCACCGCCGCTTCAATGATCGATTGCGATGGCAGGCGCAGGATTTGCGCTTTTTCCGCACCATCCAACCGCTTATCGCTGAGGGTTTCTGCAAGCCCATTAATCACGCCTGTTAAATCGACGCTCGCCGAGGGAGTCGCCACCATCGATGTCAGCGCTTTGACCATCAAGGATTGCCCCGCGTCCCAACGGCCGAACGGATCAACATCACCAGCCAAGAGGCGCATTTCTTCTGCATCCGTCAAGTCTGTCTTCAATCGCACCGGCGCTGAAAATCCCCGCAAATAGGATGGCACGGCGTCTTCCGGCACTTCGGTGAGCGTCAGGCTGTCTTCGGCCTCGGTCAGGGTGAAGGTCATTTGATCGAGCGTGTCGCCATCATGGTGAAGCGGCACGACCGCGCCATTGCCGCCCACAAGCCCGAGGGCAATCGGAATAACCATCGGCTTTCGTTCGGTCTTGGCCGCGGTTTTTGGCAATTTCTGATGAAAATGAAGCGT
>CAJXME010000174.1 GCA_913056245.1 uncultured Alphaproteobacteria bacterium
TTTTGGCTGAATTTGGCTATGGCGGGGCGCTGCAACCGACTTTCCCAAAATGGATGCTGAATGGCCAGCGGCCGTCGCGATTGGCGTGGTTCCTGAAAGAAAAAATCCTGCCCAGCCTTTATTGGCATGGCATGCTGAAGGGCAAGGAATGGATGGCGAAGCCGAAGAATTTAGCGTCTTAAGGCGCGCGGTTTCACCGGCCATCAACTCAACCTCGACGCAAGAAAGCGTAAGACGATGCTGAAGCAATATTTTCCCATTTTGCAATGGGGGCGGGATTACAACAAAACCCTGCTGACCGATGACGCGGTGGCGGCCATGATCGTCACCATCATGTTGATCCCCCAATCCTTGGCCTATGCGTTATTGGCGGGATTGCCCGCGCATGTGGGGCTTTACGCATCGATCTTGCCGCTGGTGGCTTATACGATTTTTGGCACCAGTTCCGCCTTGGCGGTAGGCCCTGTGGCGGTGGTGTCTTTGATGACCGCGACCGCCATCGGCGGCTTGGGCATCACCGATCCCGACGCTTTGATCGCCGCCGCCGCCATGCTCGCCTTGTTATCGGGCGTGATACTGGTGGTGATGGGGCTTCTTCGGCTGGGGTTTCTTGCCAATTTCCTAAGCCATCCGGTGATTTCCGGTTTTATCAGCGCCTCTGGTTTGATCATTGCGCTCAGCCAGTTCAAGCATCTCTTGGGCGTTCAAGCGAGCGGTCATACGCTAATCGAATTGGTTGGCGCGCTGGTCTCAAAACTCGATCAGATCAACACCCCTACGCTCATCATGGGGGTTTTGGCCACAGGGTTTTTATTTTGGGTGCGCAAAGGATTACAGCCTCTGCTCAAAGCCATGGGGCTGGGGGCGCGGATGGCAGGCTTGCTCGCCAAAATGGGGCCTGTGGCGGTGATCATCGCCACGATTGTCGCCACCAAAGGCTTCGACTTAAACCAGCACGGCGTCGCGATTGTCGGCGAGGTGCCGCAAGGCTTGCCGTCTTTATCCTTGCCGGGGTTTAACGCTGATTTATGGGGGGCTTTGGCGGGCAGCGCTTTGTTGATTTCGATCATTGGGTTTGTCGAATCGGTATCGGTTGCCCAAACCTTGGCGGCTAAGAAACGCCAGCGGATTTACCCTGACCAAGAATTGATTGGCCTTGGGGCGTCTAACCTGGCCTCTGCCGTCTCTTCAGGTTTCCCCGTGACGGGCGGCTTTTCGCGATCGGTGGTGAATTTTGATGCTGGCGCGGCGACCCCGGCGGCGGGGGCGTTTTCCGCCATCGGCATTGCGCTGGCGACGATGTTTTTAACGCCATTTCTTTATTACCTGCCGAAAGCCGCATTGGCGGCGACGATCATCGTTGCGGTGCTGTCGCTGGTGGATTTTTCGATCCTGCGCCGCACTTGGGTTTATTCCAAGGCTGATTTCACCGCCGTGTTTCTGACGCTGGTTGGCACGCTCGCCTTAGGGGTTGAAATTGGGGTTTCGCTGGGTGTTGTCGCTTCGATTTTGCTCTATTTGATGAAAACCGCACGGCCGCATATTGCGATTGTGGGTCAAGTGGGGGAAAGCGAACATTTCCGCAATATCGAGCGGCATCAGGTTCGGGTTTGGGATGACTTGCTCAGCATTCGTGTTGACCAAAGCCTTTATTTTGCCAATGCGCGGTCCTTGGAAGATTTTGTCACGGCGCATCTCGCCGATCACCCCAAGATCAAGCATGTGGTCCTGCAATGTTCGGCGGTCAATGAAATTGACGCCAGCGCCATTGAATCCCTTGAAGCGATCAATGAAAAACTAGCCTCTATGGGCGTTGACTTTCATTTATCGGAAGTCAAAGGGCCGGTGATGGATCGCTTGGATCGGATACATTTCACCCATCACCTCAGCGGCCAAGTGTTTTTATCGCAAATGGACGCGGTGAAAGGCTTGGTGAAAACCAAAGGCCATCTCAGCAAGCCCCTTCGGCAACGCCCCTAAGGCAAGATCAACTCAGATGAACAAAGGCAAAGACCATGACTGAACTTCCACTGGCGATTGATTTGGCGCGATTGCAATTCGCGTTCACGGTGTCTTTTCACATTATCTTTCCGGCTTTCTCGATTGGTTTGGCATCGTATCTGGCGGTGCTGGAAGCGCTTTGGCTGGCGACGGGCCGCGCGGTTTACATGAACTTGTTCAAATACTGGCTGAAGATTTTTGCCCTCGCTTTTGGCATGGGCGTCGTTTCAGGCTTGGTGATGAGTTACCAATTTGGCACCAATTGGTCGGTGTTCTCGGATAAGACAGGGCCAGTCTTAGGCCCCCTCATGGGCTATGAAGTGCTATCCGCCTTCTTTTTAGAGGCTGGGTTTTTGGGCGTGATGCTCTTTGGCATGGATAAGGTTGGCAAAGGGCTTCATTTTTTCGCCACGTTGATGGTCGCCGTGGGGACGTTGTTTTCCGCCTTTTGGATTCTATCGGTCAACAGTTGGATGCAAACACCGGCGGGTTATGGTCTCAATGAAATGGGGCAGTATATCCCCCTAGATTGGGTTGAGATCATCTTTAACCCGTCTTTCCCGTATCGTTTGGTGCATATGGTGCTGGCGGCGTATCTGACCACAGCCTTTGTGGTGGGCGGTGTTGGCGCGTATCACTTGTTGAAAGACCGCGGCAACGCGGCGTCACGGGTGATGTTTTCCATGGCCATGTGGATGGCGGCGATTGTTGCGCCGTTGCAGATTATCGCTGGTGATATTCACGGCTTAAACACGCTTGAACATCAGCCCGCCAAAGTTGCGGCCATGGAAGGTCATTTCGAGACTCAAAAAGGAGCGCCGCTCATCCTCTTTGGCTTGCCGGATATGGAGGCGGAAGAAACCAAATACGCGGTTGAGATTCCCAAATTAGGCTCGATGATCTTGACCCATGATTGGTATGGCGAGGTCAAAGGGCTCAAAGAATGGCCAAAGGAAGACCGCCCCAACGCGACGCTGGTCTTCTGGTCTTTCCGTGTCATGGTGGGGCTGGGCGTGGCGATGATGATGCTCGGCATCTGGAGCTTGTGGTTGCGGTTGCGCGGGCAACTTTATGACGCGCCGATAACATACTGGGCGGCGATGCTGATGGCGCCGTCTGGATTTGTCGCGGTGCTGGCGGGGTGGATCACCACGGAAGTGGGGCGTCAGCCTTACACGGTTTATGGCTTATTGCGCACCGCGGAATCCGCCTCACCTTTGGACGCGCCCGCCGTGGCGATCTCGCTTGCGATTTTTGCGCTGGTTTATTTCATTGTTTTTGGCGCTGGGGTTTTTTACATCCTGCGCCTGATGGGCAAGGCACCTCTGGCCAATGAAACGGGGCCGGAACAAGGCATCCCGGCGCGCGCCGCTGGGGGGATGGCCTTTGAGGCAACCGAACACCCTCGGCAACCCGCTGAATAAAGGAGGCGATGATGGTTTTTGATCTGGCATTCATCTGGGCAGGCTTAATCGCGATTGCCATTCTGGCCTATGTTATTTTGGATGGGTTTGACCTTGGGGTGGGAATTTTATTCCCGTTCCTGAAAGGCGTGCGTCACCGCGATCAGGCAATGAACACCATCGCGCCGGTTTGGGATGGCAATGAAACCTGGCTTGTGCTGGGCGGCGGCGGCTTATTCGCGGTCTTCCCCTTAGCCTATGCGGTGATCTTGCCCGCGCTTTACGCGCCGATCATGGCGATGCTCTTTGGCTTGATCTTTCGCGGGGTTGCTTTTGAATTTCGTTGGCGCACCAATTGCTGGAAAACCAGTTGGGATATGTCGTTTTTCCTCGGCTCGTTGACGGCGGCTT
>CAJXME010000175.1 GCA_913056245.1 uncultured Alphaproteobacteria bacterium
TCGGTCAAGCCGCCGCAGAACTGAATCAACCGATCCGCCAAGGTCGACTTGCCGTGGTCAATATGGGCAATAATTGAAAAATTCCGGATATTCTCAATCACCGACATGAAATGGCCTTTTCGATAAAGGATGAAGCGTTGTGTTCACGAAGACACCGTAATCATATAATCCGCCTGACGCTGTTCTGCAACAACCAGATTGCCACGCCCTCTCCTTCTTTGCTGACGCCAAAGCAGAGGCGGTATTGACCATCTCAAGATTATACCATACAAGGAAAACATGATGTTTATGCAGAACACCCTATCCCTACGACTTTGATGCCCGGCTCTTGCTGCTGAAAAGGGCATGGGTCGGGATATTGTCATCGCAGGCATCACATCTGCGCCACGTTCACACATCATGCCCCTAGAGATACATTATGACTGCACCACAAGATCGCTCCCGTTCTTACGACGCGTATAAAAAATACAAACCTTTCCCCGCTGTTGATCTGCCCGATCGCACTTGGCCAGACGCCACCATCACGAAAGCGCCAATATGGTGTTCCGTTGACCTGCGCGATGGCAACCAAGCTCTGATCGAGCCGATGGATAGCGCCCGCAAGATGGCCATGTTCAAACTGTTGGTCAGCATGGGTTTCAAGGAAATCGAAGTCGGCTTTCCATCCGCTTCTGATACGGATTTTAACTTTTGCCGCGAATTGATCGAGGGCGGATATATCCCCGATGATGTCAGCATCCAAGTGCTGACTCAAGCGCGTGAGCATTTGGTGGATAAGACGTTTGATGCGCTTAAAGGCGCGAAAAACGCCATCCTCCATATTTACAACTCCACCTCGACCTTGCAGCGCCGTGTGGTCTTCAAAGAAGATCAAGCCGGGGTGAAAGCCATCGCCACCGATGGCGCTAAAATGGTGATTGATCGCGTTAGCCGCCTGACCGATACCAATCTGCAACTGCAATATTCGCCGGAATCCTTTACCGGCACGGAATTGGACTACGCGTTGGAAGTTTGCGAAGCGGTGATGGATGTTTGGCAGCCGACGCCTGATCATCCTTGCATTCTGAACTTGCCCGCCACGGTGGAGATGTCCTCCCCCAATGTCCATGCCGATCAAATCGAATGGATGCACCGCCATTTCACCCGCCGCGACAGTTTGATCCTGTCGCTTCATCCTCATAACGATCGCGGATCAGCGGTGGCGGCAACGGAACTGGGCTTGATGGCTGGCGCGGATCGCGTTGAAGGCACGCTCTTCGGCAATGGTGAGCGCACCGGCAATGTCGATTTGATCACCCTTGGGCTCAATATGATGACCCAAGGCGTCAATCCTAATTTGGATTTTTCCGACATCAACCGCTTGATTGAAACCGCTGAATATTGCAATCAATTGCCGGTTCATGAGCGTCACCCTTACGCCGGATCGCTGGTTCATACGGCGTTTTCGGGCAGCCACCAAGACGCCATCCGCAAAGGCATGGATGCGCTTCGTGAAACGAATGATCCGCATTGGGAAGTGCCGTACTTGCCCGTTGATCCGGCGGATATTGGCCGCACCTTTGAAGCCATCATTCGGGTGAACTCGCAATCGGGCAAAGGCGGCGTCGCGTATCTCTTGGAGGCTGACCATCACATCCGCTTGCCGCGTGGCGCCGAAGTGGAATTGAGCAAAGCCGTGCAAAAAGTCGCCGATACCACGGGCAAGGAAATCACGTCGCAAGATATTTTTGATATTTTCAGCGATGAATATCTCAACCAAAACGGCCCGTTCAAACTGATCGCTTTTGACAGCCACAAAAAAGACGATGGGTCTGAGCGTGAGGTGGTGAAAGCCGTGGTCTGGAAAAACGGCGAAGAACACGCCTTTACCGCTGAGGGCAACGGCCCTATCTCGGCTTTTGTCAACGGCTTGCGTCATGAATTTGGCCTGACCTTCCGTCTTGCGGATTTTGGCCAAAACACCCGCAGCGCGACTTCCAAAGCCGAAGCCGCCGCCTATGTCGAATTGCATGTACCTGATGAAAATGGCGAAAGCGTCTTTGGCGCGGGGATCGATACTTCGATCACCAAAGCCCCCATCAAGGCGGTGATTTCAGCGGTTAATCGTATTCGTTAACCCAACCCCAAACGCAATAAAGGCCGGGTCACCCCGGCCTTTATTATTATCCCTAATCAAGAAGGATTTACCCCCGCAACACCCCGCCGCAATGTTTGGCGACAGCGGCGATGATGGCGGTGGAGGTCGCCTCGATGTCATCTTCGGTCAAGGTCGCTTTGGTTGGCGACAGCGTCACGCCCACGGCGACGGATTTTTCATCATCGGCGATGCCCTTGCCTTGATAGACGTCAAACACCACCGCTTCTGAAACCAGCGGTTTGCCCGCGCCTTTGATCGCCCGCAGCAATTGTTCAGACGTAACATCACGCTTGAGCATGAAGGCAAAGTCACGGCTGACCTGCTGATAAGGCGAGAGTTGCGCGAGCGGACGCGCTGGCCCTTTGGCTTTTGGCAAATTGACATTTTCCAGCACAATTTCAAAACCAGCGGCAGGACCTTTCAGATCAAACACCTCAAGCACCGCTGGATGGATCGCGCCAAAATGCGCCAAGACATTTCGCCCTTGGCATAACGCCCCCGATTGCCCTGGGTGATACCAATAAGGGGCTTCAGCAAAGGTTTGAAGGCTTCCTGTATTGACGCCAAGCGCTGCCAGCACCGCGATCGCATCACCGCGAGCATCGGCCCAATCGACGGGACGCGCCGCGCCGCTCCATTCACGAGGCGCGGTCATGCCATGACGGAGACCCGTGGCGCTGGTGCGTTGTTCGTCAGCGCCATCGCCGGGGAAGATCGGCCCCACTTCAAAGATCGCGGCGTCGCTTTCACCGCGAGCGGTGTTCCGCATCAAAGCCGCCAATAGATTAGGCATGATCGATGGCCGCATCGTGTCTAGATCAGCGCTGATAGGGTTCACCAAAGTCAATAAAGCCGCGCCGCCATCAAATTGTCGCGCTGTTTTAGCATCGAGAAAAGAGAAGGTGACGGCTTCCATCATCCCACGGCTAGCGAGCAAGCGGCGGATGGTGTGAGGACGCTTTTGCGCGGCATCCACAGCCGGCGCGGCCACCACAGAAAGGCGCGGCAAAGCAACTTCAGGGATCGCATCAAAGCCTGTGATGCGGACGATTTCTTCGACCAAATCCGCCGCGCCCACGATATCCCCCCGCCAAGGCGGCGGCTGAACCGACCATTCATCGGCATCGCTTTGATCGACCAAAAAGCCAAGGATTTCCAATATTTCCGCTTGTTTAGCGGGCGCCACATCAACGGCGGTTAATTCCGCCGTGCGCGAAGGACGGAAAGTGATTTGGCGCTGCCAATTAGCCCCCTCACCCACCACATGACTGGCGCTGGCCGACCCGCCGCAAATCTCCAACACCATGGCGGAGACATAATCCATTGCCCAATCGGGAGAGGTCACGTCCAAGCCGCGCTCAAACCGATAGCGTGCGTCAGAGTTGAGATTCAATTTGCGGCCTGTGGTGGCGACGCTAATAGGGTCAAAAATCGCGATCTCGAGGAACATATTGGTGGTGGTATCAGACACCCCTGTCCGCTCACCGCCCATAATACCCGCCAAATCATCAGCACCATTGGCATCACCAATGGTCAACATCGAACCATCCAAGCGATAGGTTTTTTCATTGAGCGCGGTGAATTCTTCGCCGTCTTTGGCAAGACGAATGATCAGCGTATTGCCATGGATTTTATCCGCGTCATAGGCATGAAGCG
>CAJXME010000176.1 GCA_913056245.1 uncultured Alphaproteobacteria bacterium
AATTTCTTAAAGCAGATCAATAGAGGACAAAAATGGCACACAAAAAGGGTGGTGGTTCTACTAGGAACGGTCGGGATTCAGAGTCAAAGAGACTCGGGGTGAAAAGATACGGTGGTGAAAAAGTCTTGCCGGGGAACATTATTGTTCGTCAGCGCGGCACGAAATTCCACCCTGGCACCAATGTTGGCATGGGCAAGGATCATACGCTTTTCGCCCTGACCGATGGCCAAGTGGCCTTCACGAAAAAAGCCGGCGGCCGCAGTTTTGCTAATGTTGTCCCGGCAAGCGAGGCTGCTGAATAGCCCGCTTTGGCCATATCCCTCACCTGAGAGGGAGCCAAGCCAATCTGGGCCACAGCGGCCACCAAAGCGCATCCCTAGGGTTGCGCTTTTTTGTTGAGACAAAGGCGAAGTGCAAGGCAGATGACCCAGCAAACGCCCAATGAAAGACAATCGCAATGAAATTTCTTGATCAGGCGAAAGTGTATATACAAAGCGGCAATGGCGGCCCCGGCTGTGTCAGTTTCCGCCGCGAAGCTCATGTGCCGCGTGGTGGCCCTGATGGCGGCGATGGCGGCCGCGGGGGGAGTGTCATTGCGGAATGCGTGCAAGGGCTCAACACCTTGATTGATTACCGCTATCAACAGCATTTCAAAGCGCCATCAGGTCGCCCCGGCGCTGGCCGCAATCGCGCTGGTCTTTCGGGGGGAGACGTGACGCTGAAATTGCCCGTTGGCACTCAAATTCTCAATGAAGATGGGGATTTGGTCTTGGCCGATCTGACGGAAATTGGCCAACGAATCACCTTGGCGCAGGGCGGCGATGGCGGCCGAGGGAACGCGGCGTTCAAATCATCGACGAATCAGGCGCCGCGCCGCGCCGATAAAGGTTTTCCCGGCATGGGCATGTGGGTTTGGTTGCGGCTGAAATTGATTGCCGATGCGGGGCTGGTGGGATTGCCCAATGCTGGCAAATCGACCTTCCTTGCGGCGACTTCCGCGGCGCGCCCAAAGATTGCGGATTATCCCTTCACCACGCTTCATCCCGGGCTGGGCGTGGTGGGCGTTGATGATCATGAGTTTGTCTTGGCCGATATCCCCGGTTTGGTCGAAGGCGCCCATGAAGGCGTTGGCCTTGGCCACCGTTTCCTCGGCCATGTCGAACGCTGCCAAGTGCTGTTGCATTTGGTTGATGGCACGGCGGATGACCCTGTCGGCAATTGGCAGACGATTCGCCGCGAATTATCCGCCTATGATGATGATCTGGGCGAGAAACAAGAAATCACCGCCATCAGCAAGGCTGATTCGCTTGATGAGGAGCGAATCGCGTCGTTGACGGCTGATCTCAAAGCCGCTGGCGCTGATGATGTGCAAGCCATTTCGGCGGTCTCCGGGCAAGGCATGACCGATTTGCTCCGGCAACTTTATAGCATCATTGTCGAGAATCGCGCCGAAGCCGAAGAACGTGAAAACCCCACCCCACCATGGCAGCCCTAATATGACGTCTTCTGAAACTTATCTTCGCCACGCCAAAACGGTTGTTGTCAAAATCGGCTCTGCGCTGTTGGTGCAGGACAATGGCCAAGTGCGGCAAGACGGCCTTGCGGGATTCGCCGCTGATTTGGCCATGCTTCGCGCCATGGGGTGCCGTTGCGTGGTGGTGTCTTCAGGGGCGATTGCTTTGGGTCGGCATCATCTCAATCGGCCAAAAGCGCGCATGAAACTTGAAGAAAAACAAGCCGCCGCCGCCATTGGTCAGGTGCAATTGGCCAGCGAATGGACCGCCGCGCTCAAAGCCGAAGGGCTGAAAGCCGCGCAGATTTTATTATCGCCAGAAGACACGGAAACCCGCCGCCGCCATTTGAACGCAAGGGCCACGCTCAACACCCTGCTCGATCATGACATCATCCCCGTGGTCAATGAAAACGACACCGTGGCGACGATGGAAATCCGCTATGGGGATAACGACCGCTTGGCGGCGCGGGTGGCGCAAATGATCTCCGCCGATGCGTTGATGCTTTTGTCGGATATCGATGGCCTTTATACCGCTGACCCTCATCACGATGAAAGCGCATCGCATATCCCGGAAGTCACGGCGATTGACGAGGCCATCAAAGCCATGGCGGGTCCCGCCCATGAAGATTACGCCTCAGGGGGGATGATCACCAAAATCGAAGCCGCGCGAATCGCCACCCACGCGGGATGCCATATGGCGATTTGCGATGGCCGTATCTTGCGCCCCATCAAAGCGGTGATGGAAGGGCAGCGCGCCACATGGTTTATCGCCAATGAAAACCCACCCCAAGCCCGTAAGATTTGGATCGCTGGCGGGCTTCAACCGCAAGGCAAGATTCATCTTGATCACGGCGCGGTCAAAGCCTTGCGTCAGGGCAAAAGCCTTTTAGCCGCGGGGATCACCCATGTGGATGGGCAATTTGAACGCGGCGATTTGATCGCGGTTTGCGGCCCTAAAGATCAGAATATTGGCCGCGGCCTATCCAATTATTCTTCTGGTGACATCGCTAAGATCGCGGGATGCAATTCCGCGGCGATTCCTGATATTCTAGGATTTCGTGGGCGCGACGAAGTCATCCATGCCGATGATTTGGTCATTGAAACATCGGCTGAAGACAAAAAATAAAGGGGGATGCCATGACTGATTACACCGCCGCTATGGCCGTTTTAACCGATAACGCGCGCGCCACCACCAGCCTAATGGCGCAATCATCGGGTGACGCCCGCAACCATGCTCTTCGCCATGCCGCCGCCCTATTGCGGGAAAAGGCAGAGGATATCCTCGCCGCCAATGACAAGGACGTGAGCAATGCCCGCGCCAATCAACAAGACGCTGCCTTTATTGATCGCTTAGCCTTGACGCTTGAGCGAATCGAAGGCATGGCCAAAGGGCTTGATGATATTGCCGCGCTGGATGATCCACTAGGCCGCGTCTTGGCGTCATGGACACGCCCCAATGGCTTGGCGATCAGCCGCGTTGCGACTCCTCTTGGGGTTTTAGGGGTGATTTACGAATCGCGCCCTAATGTCACGATTGATGCCGCTGGCCTTGCGGTAAAATCAGGCAATGCGGTTATTTTGCGTGGTGGGAGCGCGTCCATTCACACCGCCACCCTGCTCAGCGATTTGATGCGCCAAGGCTTGGCGAAAGCTGACCTGCCGCAAGACGCGGTGCAATTGGTCACCAATACCGATCGCGAGATGGTAGGGGCGATGCTGGCGGCGACAGGCGGGATTGACGTGATCATCCCCCGCGGCGGGAAATCCTTGGTCGAGCGCGTGCAACGCGACGCAAGAGTGCCTGTTTTTGCCCATCTCGAAGGCATTTGCCATCTTTATATCGATGCTGGCGCTGATCTCGATAAAGCCCGCGCGATTGCCGTCAACGCGAAGATGCGGCGGGTTGGAATTTGCGGCGCGGCGGAAACGCTCTTGGTGGATCGCAAGATTGCGGAGGAGATGCTGCCGCCAATTGCCGAAGACCTGATCGCCGCGGGCTGCACCTTGCATGCCGATGCCGATGCTTTGGCGTTGATCAAAACGGGGATTCCCGCCACAGAAGACGATTGGTCGACGGAATATCTCAGCCCTGACCTTTCGGTACGAATTGTCGATGGCGTCGATGGCGCCATGGCGCATATTCGGCAATACAGTTCAGACCATACCGAATCGATCATCACCGAAGATGCGGATACCGCCGAGCGTTTCTTGAACGGCGTTGATAGCGCGATTGTGATGGTCAACGCCTCCACGCAATTCGCCGATGGCGG
>CAJXME010000177.1 GCA_913056245.1 uncultured Alphaproteobacteria bacterium
GCGGGCTTCAGGCATTGGCACCAAATACCTTTCTTAAAAGGCATGCCCGATCGACAAGGCGGCATGAAAAGTGATCTCAAAAGCCATTTCTTCGCTGAAGGAAATTACGTCGCGACAACAGGTTGGCCGAATATGAGCATGACGGTGACAGGAGATGGTTGGCTTGGCATTGTTCCTTCTGGGCAATCCATCACCATGCGCAGTCTTGATTTTTGGCGTCTTGAAGGTGATTTGATCCGCGAAAATTGGGTTTTGGTTGATCTGCTTGATGTTTATCACCAACTGGGTGTTGATGTCTTGGGGCGGATGCGTGAATTCACGAAAGCACGCCCTCAAGGGTCTGTTCTTCTTGAAAGAGACTATTCATGACCAAGGGTTTAAGCAAATCATCAATGGTGGTAAGTCTCCCGAAGATTACAGCAAATGATGTTGCGGCACGCGCTGGCGTCTCACAATCTGCCGTGAGCAGAGTTTTTACGCCGGGCGCTTCGGTTTCCGATCATACAAAGGAAAAAGTGCTTAAAGTCGCAATGGAGATGGGGTATCGCCCCAATTCGTTAGCCCGCGCTATGGTGTCGGGCAAAAGTCGGATGATTGGGCTTGTGGTCGCTTATCTGCAAAACCAATTTTATCCAGAAGCCATAGAAAAACTCTCCAATGCTTTTCAGGAAAAAGGCTATCACCTGCTTGTATTCATGACGTCGAAAACTGAAGGCGATATCAGCCATGTGGTGGAGGAAATTCTCGACTATCAAGTTGATGGGATCATTGCGGCTTCAGTGGCGATGTCGTCTGATTTGCTGCAACGCTGTGCCGCGGCAGGGGTGCCTGTAGTGTCGTTCAACCGCTCTCAAGATGATGAAAGCCTGTCATCAGTCACCTCGGAAAATTATGCGGGCGGATGCAAGATTGCTGAATTTCTAATGCAAACTGGCCATGAACGGATCGCCTATATCGCTGGATGGGAAGGTGCATCTACTCAACGTGATCGAGAGGCTGGATTTGTCGAAACTTTAGAAAAGGCTGGCCAATCGCTCTGGTGTCGTGGGGTTGGCAATTTTGTTATGGATGACGCAAAGCAAGCGACCCGGGCCATGTTCCACAATGGATTAGATGACGCCCCCGATGCTATTTTCGTTGCCAATGATCACATGGCATTTGCGGTGATGGATACATTGCGCTCGGAATTGGGAGTTAAAGTGCCTGAACAGGTTTCTGTGGTGGGGTATGATGATGTGCCTGCTGCTTCATGGGCGGCTTATGATCTGACCACGGTTCGTCAACCCACCAATCGCATGGTGGCGGCAACGCTGGATATTTTGCTTGAGCAGATTGAAAGTGAAAACCTTCCAACAGCAAGAGGTCAACAGGTCAAAATTGATGGTCCGCTTATTATTCGAGGTTCAACACGGCAAAAACACCATAAAGGATGCAGGACATGAGAGGTTTCAGTCAAAAATTCAAAGATTTTCCTGACTATATTTTAGGCATCACCAAAGAGATTTGGGAAGATCGCGGGATTGCAACTTTGCACTACTATTATGGTAAGGATATGTATCTGCGGATGCCGCTAGGGGTGTATCAGGGCAACGAAGGGGTGATCGCAAAGACGATGTCAACGTTGGTTGAATTTCCTGACCGTGAATTGCTGGGCGAAGATGTGATCTGGTCAGGCAATGATCAAGATGGGATGCTCAGTTCACATCGGCTCTATTGCATTGGCACCCATCTTGGCGACAGTATGTTCGGCGCGCCCACCGGAAAGAAGGTTCATTTTCGTGCGATTGCTGATTGTTATGCCATCAATAATGCCATCACCGATGAATGGCTGGTGCGAGACTATGGCGGGGTCGCCAAGCAAATTGGTTGGACGTCAAAAGAAGCTGCCGCCAAACTCATCGAAGATGAAGGCGGCATTGAGCAATGCGCTCAACCGCTGACACCGGATAATGATGTTGTTGGCCCTTATACCGGTAGAGGCAATGATAACGAATGGGGTCAGCGTTATGCCGAAACCTTAAACCGGATTATGAAGACTGATCTAGCGGTGATACCCGAAGCCTATGATCGCGCCATTAAAGGTGAATATCCCGGCCTAATCACCGCAAGAGGCTGGGGTGAAGTGGACAAGTTCTGGATTGGTCTGCGAGCTGCTTTTCCAACGGCATCCTTCAACATTGCCCATCAGATTGGTCGTGATGATCCCATGATGCCGCCGCGCGCCGCCATCCGCTGGTCGCTCCACGGCAAACATGAAGGCTGGGGGGCGTTCGGTCGCCCTACCGGAGCAGAGGTCTATATCCTTGGCATCTGTCACGCAGAATATGGCGCCCTTGTGAATGGCGAGCCGAAAATCCGCCATGAATACGCGCTTTATGATGAAGTTGCCATTTGGAAGCAAATCTTAATGCAAACCACCTGAGGAAAGGCATGATCATGACTGATCAAGATATGGAATCGCGCATTGTTCGTTATGGTGATTTGGTACCATGCCGCACAGCATTTATTGATGCTCATACCCCGGGGTCGGATCAAAAAGAAAATTTCACCATTATTGGTGGCGGTGTTTCCGAAGCCGCGGATCAGCATGTCCATATTAAAGAAACCCCGGGGTTCAATATAGGTGCCGCGGGTCAGCCGCCTAAATGCCGTAATTCTTTGCACACCCATCGCACCGCAGAAGTCTTCTTTGTTCTGTCAGGGCGTTGGCGGTTTTTCTGGGGGAACACCGGCAAAGATGGTGAGGTGGTGCTGAATGAAGGGGATGTTATCAATATTCCCACAGGCATTTTTCGTGGTTTTGAAAACATCGGCACAGACTACGGCATGATCATGGCCATCCTTGGCGGCGATGATGCGGGGGGCGGCGTCATCTGGGCGCCTCAAGTCATTGAAGACGCGCAAAATCACGGTCTTATTCTTGGCATGAACGGCGTCCTTTACGACAGCAAAAAAGGAGAGTCCTTGCCTGAAGGCATTGATCCGATGCCTAAATTGGATGATGACCAAATGGCGCTTTTCCCGATTGTCAGCACCAAGGAATTTGTGCCGCGTTTCGTCGCGCGCTATTGGGACATCATGGCCTTGGCGGATCGACAGCCGGCGGTGGTGATAGATGCTGATGGGATGCTCAAAGATCGGCCCGGGTTTAGCCTTGACCTTATCCGCGAAGGATCGCTGGCTGAGCCAACTTATACAACCGATCGCCATGAGATTTTGATGGTAATGCGGGGGCATTGGTCGGTTCAATGGCAAGGTGGTCAGGCCATCTTAGCGCCGGGTGATGTGTTTGCTGTACCGCCAGGGTTGGAACGAACACTCACCCCTTCCATGAGCGGTGAGGCAAGTCTCTTTCGTGTGCGCAACACGGATGATGAAGCGGGGCCAACCATGGCTTTTGAAACACCAGCGCCATCGCGCCGATCATTTAATTAAGGGGGAAAAAATGTCTAAAATTTTGACAAGCCATGTTGGATCATTGCCACGCACGCAAGACGTGGTGGATTTCATTTTCGCGCGAGAGAATGAAAAACCTTATGATGCAAGCCAATTCAATGATTGCATGACTGCCGCTTGTGGCGAGACGGTGCGCCGCCAAGTCGAAGCAGGGATTGACATTGTCTCCGATGGGGAAACCTCAAAAATTTCATACGCCACCTATGTCAAAGATCGCTACACTGGTTTTTCTGGTGACAGCCCTCGCAATGCGCCGGGGGATTTGAAACTCTTCCCGGGGTTTCTGAAACGCTTAGCGGATGGTGGCGGCACCCCGCAATATGCCC
>CAJXME010000178.1 GCA_913056245.1 uncultured Alphaproteobacteria bacterium
CCCCGCCTCGACAACCGGTCCGGTCGGGGCGTGCGGTGCATTGTATCGCCATTCGACAAACCCTTCGGTGGACAGAGCATCACCCCAGCCGCGCCGCCGAAAGAACAGCCCGATATCGGTCTCGCGTCGCGCCGGGCTGAGGTCGATTTCGCGGACCGCATGGGCAACGCTGCCGTCGACGTGACGTGATACAGGCAGGCGATAGGTCATCGGCGCATCTGTCATCTGCACAGGCTGGCTGAGGACAATTCCCGCTGTCCCGCCTGCAAGGGGAAGGCTGCCACCAAGGCTTGTCGTGCTGGACCGGACCGATCCTGTGTCGACCAGCAGGCCTGGCTTGTCCGCCTGATCGATCCGCGTCACGGCTGCGCCGAAATGGGCCAAGACACGCCCACCCCGCCGGCCCGCCCGGCGATCAATATTGAGCAACCCATAGGCCGTCATGCTTCCGGCAACCGAGCCGAACAGGCCGCCAAGGCTGTTGCCAAGAAAGCCGTAGCCAAAAAAGCAGTAGCGAAAAAAGCCGTTGCGAAAAAGGCATCGACCAAAGCTGTTGCAAAAAAGACCGCCAAGGCGGTGACGAAGAAGTCAGCGGCGAAGACCAACGCGGCGGCTAAAAAAGCCGTCAAGAAAGCGTCAAAAGCCGCGGCTAAAAAGGCCACTAAAAAACCTGCCGCTAAAAAGGCTAAAGCCTCGAAAGATAAAAAAATCAGCGGTTATGGCATGGGTAAAGTCGATGTCGTTATGTCCGTCGATCAGGTGGGCAAGGAAGCCGCGAAGATTGCCAAAGAAGGGCCAACGCTTAAAGCCCTTGATCAATTGGCTAAGAATGATGCCTTCCTGACCATCGAAGACCTTTGCGCAGGCTACGGCAAAATGCAGATTCTGCACAATTTCAGCCTAAAAATTGGCAAAGGGCAGTCGCTTTGTTTGATCGGGCCAAACGGCGCCGGCAAATCAACGGTTCTGCACTCGATCTTTGGTTTTACCAATATCTTTTCCGGTAAAATCAGCGTTGGTGATAAGGATGTGACGGCTCTGACGCCATCGCAAAAACTCGCCAATGCGGGCATCGCCTATATTTTGCAGGATAAATCTGTATTCCCGGGCATGACCGTGGAAGAAAACTTGATGATGGGCGGTTTCCTCAAAAACAAGCCCACAGAAGCCAAAGCCGCGGCGGAAATGGTGTTTGATAAATACAGCCGCTTGGCCGAACGTCGCGATAAGCCCGCGGGGGTTCTGTCGGGCGGTGAACGCCGCTTGCTGGAAATCTCACGCGCCTTGGTGATGGAACCTGATGTGCTGTTGGTTGACGAGCCTTCGATTGGTCTGGAGCCACGCTTCATCGACATGGTGTTTGAAATCCTGCATGACCTTCAGCATCGTGACGGCAAGACCATCGTGATGGTTGAACAAAACGCCAAGAAGGGCTTGGAATTCGCTGATATCGGTTATGTGCTGGTCTCTGGTGAAACCGCTCTTGCCGATAATGGCGATAAACTCTTAAAGAACCCTGAGGTCGGACGTCTCTTCCTCGGCGGTTGATGCGATTGTATCTATGAATGATTGAAAGGGCGGCTGGCATCAGTCGCCCTTTTTGTTGCTAGAACATCAAATCCACAAGGCTCAGCAGGATGCCGCCTAAGAAAGCGTATCCGAAAGCGGCATAGAGATTGGCCCCCATCGCCAATTCACGTACTGGCACGCGATATAAGGTCGAGCAGGTGATCACTGAAAGGGAGGCAATAGAACTCATCGTTCCCGTCGCCCAGCCAATCAAATGCGCCATCATCAGCAAAAACGGCGTGGCGGTTGACCCTGACCCGCTAAACAAAGCCAGCAACACGGTGCTGCTGATCACCGGGTGAATGCCAATCACCGAGGCGAGCATCATTAAGGTCGGGGTTGCGATTAAGGCAAAATATCCGGGGAAAGTGCCGCCGCCAATAAATGTTAAGATGGTGGTGATGCCATCGGTGCGCGTCACCAGAAACCCTAAAATCATGGCGCTGCTGATCACCACAATATCATCGGCGATGGATTTGAGCGATATGGTGGTTGAGGTGATGATGGTCGAGACGGTTTGCGGTTGCCGCCAAAACTGAAATAACACCAAGGCGGGCATGGTGATCACCACCGCTGATAACGCGGTGAAATTAAAGATCAGCGCCACCGATAGCACCGATGCCAAGACCACCAGCAATCGGATCGATATAGGCTTCAAGCAGGCCAAGGAATCCCTAATGATGGCTTTGGTTAAGCCGCGGGTGAAGATGGGCAAGGTCACGGCGTTAAAGAGCAAAGACATGATGACGCCGCCGCCAATCGCAAACCAAGACGCGGCGGGTTCGATGAAACTTTGACCAATGGCAAAGGCCACAAAGAAAGGCGACCACACCGCTGAGGCGTTCATGCCGCGCAAAGCCGCTAAGGCCGCGATCCGGCGGCGATCAAAATCACTATCAGGGGACAGCGCGGCGGAGAGCATGGCAAAAGTGCCGGTGTTGATAACGCCGCCAAAGGCATGGCCGGCGATTTGAAGTCCTGCCGCGGAATGTTGCGGCGGTAACGCGGCGAGGGTGGCTTGCGTGCGTTGCACCGAAGGCATGGTGCTGGCCGTCGATTTGGCAAGGATCATGGTGGGCACTAACCCTGCAAAGATCAGCACGAAACGTCCTGCCGCTAAGACGTCATCCCAACTCACCACATGGATTGTCAAAAGGCCAAGAAGGATCAAAAAACTGATGATTAGGATTGATCCCTGCTTAATTAAGGGTAGGGTGATCAGCAAATAAAGCGCGTAGACGACAACCGCAATATTCAGCAAGCCTTCGATATCGTCGCCCATCATGATTTTGAACAACGCCGCCGCCCATGCGATCAACAGCAGTAAAAGCCGGAAATTTTGAAAAGTGAAGGCCATTAGTCGAGTAAGATCATGATAATCGAAATGGCCAAAAGAATGATGGCCAAGGCCTCAACTTTATTGGTCTTTTCTTTGAAATAGAAAATAGAAATACCAAGAGTGATCAGCAATTCGATCTGACCGACGGCGCGCACGGGGGCAACGGCATAAAGCGTAAACGCGATGAACCAACAGGCGGTGGCGACGGCGCCAAAAAAGCCTGCGCTTAAAGAGGCTTTCCAATGCACAAGGCTCGCCACCAATTCACCGCGAGCGGCAAAGAGCATCCATCCCCCCATGGCCAGGGTTTGAAGGATGACGGCGATACCCCCGGTATAGCCCGCGTTCAACAACCAGTCATCACCATTGAGCGCCAGCACTGCCGCCTTAAAGAACACCGTGGATAAGCCCAGGAAAGAGCCGGAAAGAAGGCCAATCAAGGTTTGGCGGGACAATAGCGTCTTCTTGAATTCACCGCCCGATAATTGGGATCGCGCGAGCGATAGCATGACCACCGCCACCGCGCCTAGGATGATGGCTGAAATCGTGAACACGCTGGCCACAACGCCTAGAATGAAGGCTTCAAAAATCGCCGCTTGCAGGACTTCAGTTTTTGAAAAGGCTGTTCCCGCGGCAAAGGAGCGGTGAGAAAATAACTTGATCAGGAGAATGGTAAAGAGGATTTGCATCAGGCTCGCAAAACTGACCCAAATCCAAAACCATAAAGTGGTGGAGGGGAGGGCAGAACCGCTGAAGCCTTGATAAAGAAACACTCCTAACCAAGCAAAAGGCAGGGCGTAAGAAAACCGAATATAACTTGCGCCGGTATCGCCTAAGATCGGCTTCATTTTCTTTTGAACGGCGCTGCGG
>CAJXME010000179.1 GCA_913056245.1 uncultured Alphaproteobacteria bacterium
GTAGTTTTCGTTTATCCACCACCGATCGTTTGCCCCTAGCGGGAGCGGCGGGCGAAGGGCTTTATATGCTGATGGCGCTAAGCGCCCATGGCATGACAACCGCGCCATTGCTGGGGGCGCATATCGCCGCCTTGATCACCGCCGCGCCGTCGCCTTTGGATCAAGGCATGGCGAAAGCCGTTGACCCTTTTCGATTTTCAGCGCGCGCCGGGCTTTAAGGGGCATCCCCCCGCCGGATCATCAATTCATCCATATGCAGGACGAAGCGGCATAATATCGACGCCAGCGCCGACCAATCGGATTTCAATTCCAAGGATTGTTCATTCAAATAAAGCGATCGGCAAATTTCAATTTGCAAGGCCGATACACCGGCTAGAGGTTTGCCGTAATGTTTGGTGATAAAACCGCCTGAAAATGGAGTGTTAAGGCAAATACTTAACCCTTCACGTGAGAAATATTCAAGCGCCGCATCCACCACCCAAGGGCGCGCCGATTGGCCGTGATTGCTGCCCAAGATGATGTCGCTTTCCACGCCGAACAGCCCTGATGGCATGGAATGACAATCAAGCAATAGGGCGTGGCCGGAGCTCGCGGCGGTATCGACCAGCGTCTTTAAGGCCTTGTGATAGGGCATATAGTAATGTTGCCGGCGATAAGTAACTTCATCGGCGGGCAAAGGTTCGGCGTAAATTTCTTTCTGTTCGGCGGCTTTTTTGGGGATCATCCCAAGGCCAGAGCGCAAATACCGCGTGATTTTCGCGTTGATGATATCCACCGGCCCATCAAACATGGTGCCGTCAATTTCATCATGGCGGCGGTTCACATCAACAAAACTTCGGGGGAATTCGGCCAGCAATAAAGGCGATGGCAAAGGTTGGAAGGTCAGCAACCGATCCATGGCGGCGTCTTCCACTTGCCGCAATTGCTCGAGCGGCAGGCTGGCTTGCTGAATAAAGGCGTTGGTGTAATGCCGCCCGCTATGGGGAGAGGCGGCCACCACCGGCGACAAACGCTTAGACGCAGGCGGGATGATTTTATAAACAGCGTCCAATTGATTGACGATCACCGCCGGGCAAGCCAAAGCCGATTGTTTCGGGGTAAAAATATCAGGTTGCACGGTGGACATGATAAGACCTTAAAGGGATCGCCAATATTATCGCTTTATTGCTAAGATGAGATTGATTATCCCTCATTTTGAGGGCAAAATTCAAGAAGACAAAAAAAACCGTATCTTGAGACTTGCGCTTGTTCAAATTTTCGCTATGTTCTCGTTACGCAAATGAATAGGGCGCGTAGCTCAGCGGGAGAGCACTACGTTGACATCGTAGGGGTCGCTGGTTCAATCCCAGCCGCGCCCACCATTTTCTTAAAGATATCCCCACCATTCATCAAGACTTGCGCATTTCCGCCCATCTTTTGTAGGATGCGTGATGATTCAATTCATGCGTTTATTGTGCAAGGAAACCCTTAATGACAACACCCGATTTGGCTTTTGATCACGTGGTGATCGCCTGCCGCGATTTGCCCGCAGGCATCGATTTTATCCAGCATCATTTGGGTGTGGCGATCCCTCGCGGGGGTCAGCATCATTTCATGGGCACCCATAACGCTGTTATGGCGGTGGGTGAGGGGATCTATCTCGAAGTCATCGCCATTGATCCTGATTTGCCGGCTCCGTCACGCCCCCGCTGGTTTGGACTCGACGATGCGGCGGTGCAATCGCGGCTCAACCAATCCCCATTCTGCATCCATTATGTTTTAAGCACGCCTGATCTGGGGGCGACGCTGGCGTCATTGCCCGATGATCTTCGGCAACAATTTGGCGCGGTGAATGCTGCCTCAAGAGGGGATTTGAGTTGGTCGATTACCATTCCAGATAACGGGATGCCCGCGGAAGGAGGATGCTTGCCCGCCTTAATCGAATGGCAAGGCACGCCGCCGCAATACAACATGGCGAGGCCAGGGCCTGAATTGGCTGGTGTTCATCTTCAGCATCCAGACCCTGGGCGTATGCTCAAAACCTTAGAACAAATCGGCGGCGGCAAGTTAGTGGCTGAAGGCCTCATCACGGCGACAGCGACAACATCGCCATCCGATGCGCCCTCCTTGCAATTTGCTTTTACCCATCAGGGGAAGTCGATATTGATATCGTGATCTTAAAGCGGCTTTTTCCAAAGCGTCAGGCTGCCCAGCACGATGCCAAGGATGGCCATGATCATGCCGCCATATTGATAAAGGCTTAAAGTTTCGCCCACAATGACCCGCGCCGCGATCAGGGTGGTCAGCGGTTCTACATTCATCATCAAGGCCACCAAAGGCGAGGGCGCAATCCTTAACGCCAAGACAGACATCAAAATCCCGATCGCGTAAAGCGTGGACGCCGCGACAATAGCCAACCCGCCAACAGGGTCTTCAGGGATTCGAATGACCGTCTCGCCTTCAGGGGTGGAGATGATGAGCGCCAATCCCGCCATGGCAATAATCATGAAATTAGCCCAAATCACCGTGGCGTTGCCGTGGCCATTTTGACTGGCGGCGGCGCTGGATAACAAAAACCCGGCCATCCCCAATGACGCCATCAACGCCAAGCCGATTCCAATGGGATGGATAGGCCCGCCAATGCCGACGCAAATCACAATGCCGAATAACGCCACCGAAAATCCGATGATGGTAAGCATGGGCGGCATCTGCCGCAATTTAAGGCTGTCGGCCACCAAAACGATGATCGGATAAAGATAGAGAATAGCGACCGCAAGGCCGGGCGAGATATAAGCCACCGACCCCATATAACCAAAGCCCACCATGGCGAGCGAAAGGCCAACCAAACCGCCATAACGCCAGCCGGATTGGCTTAAGAACAAGGGCTGACGCTGAAAGAGGCAGAGGGAGACCATGATGACGGCGGCGATCACCCCTCTGAGGGCAATCAATTCAAGCGGCGCGACGCCATGCTGGTAAGATAAAGCGGCAAAACTGGTGATCCCCCCAAGTGATATGCCTCCAAGAAGCGCAAAAATAATGCCCGTCATCATGGGGTGATCCTTTCAGCCTTGTTGTCACAACAAGGGCGTGTTGCCGGTCAATCGGCGATCCAATTGAATGAATAATTCGTTTTGATGTTTTTGCAACCAATCTTGATGGGTTTTGTAATCCGGCATCACTTCAGCGACTTTATTCCAAAAGCGTTTGGAATGATCGTGATGGATCAGATGAACCGCTTCATGCACCACCACATAATGCAAGCTTTGAGAAGGCGCCATGATCAATCGCCAATTAAAGGACAAACGCCGCGTGGTGGAACAACTGCCCCATCGGGTTTTCTGGTCACGAATGCTGATGGGGACGGGGGCTTGCTCTAATTCCGGCAAAACAATATCGAGGGATGCTTTGATCTCACGGCGCGCTTCGGTTTTCAGCCATTCTTCGAGAACGTGATATGGCCTTAAACGTTGGCTCTCGCCCATGGTGATGATCAATTGATCGTCACGGTGAATCACTTGGCTTCGGCCTTTGTGATGGGGTGATTGGTTGATGATCACAGGCGTCAAAACCCCGCGATACCAGATGGCATCCCCCTCTCCCTCAAGGGCGGTGATCAAGGCTTCTTCTTTTTTGAATTGCTTAAAAAGAAGATTCGAGATATTTAAAAGATAATAATAAACGTATTCTGCAATGTCGAGATTTTCCCTATTACCACAAATTTCCAAAACACTGCCGTAACGCTGTTTTTGAACATGATAACTTTGAACCCA
>CAJXME010000180.1 GCA_913056245.1 uncultured Alphaproteobacteria bacterium
ACCCCTACAAGAATAATCCATTCGATATGCGCAAATATCCAAACAATTGCAACATAAATCCCCCTTAAAATGGACCATATCGAATCTACAAACCATATAATGCTCTTCACTATTGCGGCAAAAAAATCATATATGCCCTTGAAAAACCCCACTATGCTTTCATAGATTCCAATGATTGTATCCATCGCCGATTCCTCCCCATCGCTTCGTCTTCAAGCCCAAAGTCTACGCAAAAAGGATTAACGAATGATGAATCGGCCGACATCCAAACGGATCATCACATCCATCCAAAGCATCAAAAAAGGCGACCCGAAGGCCGCCTTTTGCAAAGAAAAATGGAGGGGAATAATGAAGGGGAAAATCCTTAAGGAAAAGCCGAAGCGAAACTTAAATCTCGCCCCACGCTTAAGTCTCGCCCGTGGCTTAAATTTCCCCGAGGCAGACGTATTTCATTTCTAGGAAATCGTCGATCCCGTATTTTGAGCCTTCGCGGCCGATGCCCGATTGCTTGACGCCGCCGAAAGGCCCGATCTCATTCGAGAAAATGCCCGTGTTCACCGACACAATCCCATATTCGAGGGCTTCCGCCACGCGCCAGACCCGCGCCATATCCTTGGCGAAGAAATACCCAGCCAGCCCAAAGATCGTGTCATTGGCCATGGCGATAACTTCTTCTTCGGTGTCAAACTTGAAGAGCGGCGCCACGGGGCCAAAGGTTTCTTCGGAGAAGATTTGCATATCGGTCTTCATGCCCGTCAGCACCGTCGGCTGGAAGAAGGTTTCGCCCAATTCATGGCGGCTGCCACCGATTTGCACTTGAGCGCCTTTCGCCACCGCGTCTTGAACGTGACGTTCGACTTTTTCCAGCCCCTGCATATCGATCAGCGGCCCTTGCACAACGCCGTCATCCGCGCCATTGCCGACTTTCATCTCTTGGACTTTGGCGGTCAAGGCGGCGGCGAAAGCATCGTAAATGCCCGCTTGCACAAAGATGCGGTTGGCGCAAACACAAGTCTGGCCAGCGTTGCGGAATTTCGAGGCCAGCGCTTCGCGCACCGCGACGTCAAGATCAGCATCGTCAAAAACGATCAGCGGCGCGTTGCCGCCCAATTCAAAACTGACTTTTTTGATCGTATCCGCTGATTGCTTCATCAAGATGCGGCCGACTTCTGTGGACCCCGTGAAGGTGATTTTGCGCACAATGGGGTTGCTGGTCAATTCCAGCCCCATGGCCGGCGCGTCCAGACCATTGACGATATTGATCACGCCTTTGGGGATGCCCGCGCGTTCCGCCAACACCGCCAAGGCCAAGGCTGAAAGCGGGGTTTGTTCCGCGGGCTTCAGCACCGCCGCGCAACCTGCGGCAAGGCCGGGGGCTAATTTGCGGGTGATCATCGCGTTGGGGAAATTCCAAGGCGTAATCGCGCCAAAGACGCCAATCGGCTGTTTCAACACCATGATCCGCTTATCGGTCATATGTGGCTGAAGGATATCGCCGGAAATGCGGCGGCCTTCTTCGCCAAACCAATCGATGAAGGACGCGCCGTAAGCAATCTCGCCACGCGCTTCCGCCAAAGGCTTGCCCATTTCCGCGGTCAAAATCTGCGCCAAGTCTTCTTGGTTTTCCATGATCAGATTGAACCATGCGCGCATCAGCATAGCGCGATCCTTAGCGGTGCGGCCAGCCCATTCCTTTTGCGCAATCGCGGCGGCATCAATCGCGGTTTTGATCGTATCGGCGCCGTGATCGGCCACCGCCATGATCAATTCCCCTGTGGCGGGGTTGTTGATTGGAAACGTCTTGCCACCGGGGGCGGCCAGCCATTCGCCATTCACATAACTTTCGGAGCGGAGAAGAGAAGTATCTTTAAGTTGCATGGTGTTACTCACAAATCTAAAAGGTTAAGCGGCGTCTGCACGGCCGAAAAACCAAGCCCCAAAAGTGAACCATCAGGGCTTGGCCATCGAGATCAGGTTAGAGGCGCGAGGCGACGTTTTCCCAATTGACCAGATTGTCGAGGAAATTGGTCAGATACGCCGGACGCTTGTTGCGGAAATCAATGTAATAGGAATGCTCCCACACATCACAGCCCAACAAAGCCGTCTGGTTAAAGCAAAGCGGGTTGACGCCGTTTTCAGTCTTGGTGACTTTCAGGCTGCCGTCGCTGTCTTTGACCAACCAGCACCAGCCTGAGCCAAACTGACCCGCCCCAGCGGCGCAAAACTCATCTTTGAACGCGTCAATTGACCCAAAGTTTTCAACCAAAGCCTTTTCCAATTCGCCGGGCATGGCGCGGCCGTCAGGGCCCATCATTTCCCAAAACTGAATGTGATTCCAATGCTGGGAAGCGTTGTTGAAAAGACCAGATTGCACCAGCGCACCGGCGCTGTAGGTCGCTTTGACAATATCCTCAAGGGATTTGCCTTCATGGCCTGACCCATCAAGCAGTTTATTGCCGTTATCGACATAGGCTTTGTGGTGCAGGTCGTGGTGGAATTCCAGGGTTTCCTGGCTCATGCCATTGGCGGCAAGCGCGTCATAGGCATAGGGAAGATCGGGGAGTTTAAAAGCCATGATGTGGTCCTCTTTGAATATGAATGTCGTGATCGGTTATTAATAGCATAACGTTACCCATAAGATATAGTGATGATTAAGCCTCATAAAAGAGCCGTCGTCAAAATAGCTCGCTGCAAAAAACATCATCAAAAATGATTATCCACGATTCCGCCATGATTTAGGCGCAATTTTGACGGGCTTTGCGTCTAATGTGATCATGAAGGAGATGACCATGGTTATTTTAGTTTTAGGCGCAGCGTTGATGGCCTTCAATTCCGAAGGGTATCAAGAGTTTAGCAAACACAGCAACGGGATGGCGGAATATGTCTTTGTCGACAGCCGGTCTTGCCCAAATGGTTTGCGCGACAGCGGCTACACCCTGACGCCAACAGGGACATTGATGCTCAAGCAAGTCAATACCGACGGCAGTGTCAGCGATTTGGTTTGCGCCAATAACGCCCAATAAGACGCCCATTAAAAATGAATATGCAACCGGTTAATCCGGTTGCATCATTTTCCGCACCCGAAGCCGTAGGGCATTCAAGCGGATAAAGCCATGAGCATCCTGCTGATCGTAATCGGCAGCGCCATCTTCAAACGTCACCAAATCCGGATGATAGAGCGACTGAGGCGATTGACGGCCAGTGATGATGACATTGCCTTTGTAAAGTTTCAGCCGCACCGTGCCCGTGACATTGCTTTGGCTGGCATCGATCGCTTTTTGCAGCATTTCCCGCTCAGGATCGAACCAGAACCCGTTATAGACCAATTCGGCGTAACGCGGCATCAGGCTGTCTTTGGCATGGGCAGCGCCGCGATCAAGGGTGATGGATTCCATCGCGCGGCGGGCTTTGAATAAAATCGTTCCCCCCGGGGTTTCATAAACGCCGCGGGATTTCATCCCCACAAAGCGGTTTTCCACCAGATCAACACGGCCAATGCCATTGGCGCCGCCAAGGCGGTTCAGTTCCGTCAAGAGCGTTGCTGGCGACATCGCCTTGCCGTTGATGGCTACCGGGTCACCGCCGTGGAAATCGATGGTGATTTCCGTTGGTGTGTCCGGCGCGTCCATCGGTGAGACACTGCGGCTGAAGACATATTCTTCGGGCTCAACCCAGGGGTCTTCCAGCACTTTGCCTTCTGCCGAGGTGTG
>CAJXME010000181.1 GCA_913056245.1 uncultured Alphaproteobacteria bacterium
GAGTGCCAGCAACACCAGCACCACCAAAAATGACAGATAAAAAGCCATATGCTTGCCAGTCGTCAGATAGCAAGACAGCCATGTCAGCCCCTCTATCGCGGCGGGATCAGCGCAAAAAGAAAACATCAGTCAGACAAGGATTTGGCCAGCCACACCATTTAACAGCTAGGCGCCAACTGGCCAAATCCACAGGTCAATTTGCCTAGAATTGCGGCGCGTCAGCACCAAACCATTTGGCAATCATCTTGTTCAATGTGCCATCAGATTTTACCGAAGCAATCGCCGCGTTTAGTTTTGCACGAAGCGCCCCATCAGATTTGCGAATGCCCATGCCGACACCGCCACCGATGGAAACTTCACCGACCACAGCGAATTCACCATTGGATTCAGCGATGATCGGGGCGAGGTAATCGCCATCAGCCAAAACCGCATCTGCTTCGCCGTTTTTAACCGCCGCGATGGTTTCTTCAGGGGTGGCAAACTCAACCAAGGTTGCGCCGCTTTCAGCGACATAGCTGGCTTGGATGGTTGCGGTTTGCGCCGCGATCACGCCGCCATTCAAATTAACGCTTGCGCCATTCATGCCCATGTAAATCGATGGTGATGGAGGAATGTAATCTTGGGTGAAGTCAATCACTTCATCACGTTCAGCCGTGATCGACATGCCCGCGATGATGGTGTCGTAGTTGCCGGACACAAGGTTTGGAATAATCGAATCCCATTCGTTTACCACCCAAACGCAATCGAGTTTCGCGCGTGAGCACAGTTCATCGCCCAATTCGCGTTCAAAACCATCAACTTCGCCTTTGTCGTTGATGAAGTTATAGGGAGGGTAAGCGCCTTCGGTGCCCATCCGTACGGTTTCGGCCAGTGCTGGCCCTGCTACAAAAGCAGCAACCAATGCTGTTAGCATCATTTTCTTCATGGTTCTCTCCTTTATCCTAAAAACCATTTGTTTTCCCGCCTCAAACGCTGAGTATATCACATCCCGGTTTTATGTCGAAGATGCGCTCAGGAACTGTTGCAACCGCGATGATTTCGGGTTGTCGAAAATATCGGCACTGCGGCCTTCTTCTTCAATACGGCCTTCATGCAAAAAAATCACTTTTGCAGACACATCACGCGCCAGCGCCATATCATGAGTGACGAGCAGCATGGTGCGGTGTTCTTTCGCCAAATCTTTGATGACTTTAATCACTTCATGTTCCAATTCCGGATCAAGGGCCGAGGTTGGTTCGTCAAAAAGCAAGACTTGCGGTTCCATGGCGAGCGCCCGCGCAATCGCCGCGCGTTGTTGTTGGCCGCCGGATAATTGCGCTGGGAAAAAATCAGCCTTATCCGCGATCCCAACTTTATCGAGCAATTTTTTACCTTTGGTGATCATCTCATCGCGATCATGACCCAGCACAGTGACAGGCGCTTCGATGACGTTTTCCAGAATGGTCATATGCGCCCATAAATTGAATTGCTGAAAGACCATGGAAAATTGCGTGCGAAGCGCCAAGATTTGATCTTTATCGGCGGGGCGGCGCTGGCCCTTTTCCTCTGCCCAACGCACGGCTTCACCGTTGAAAATGATATCGCCTTTATAGCTGTCTTCGAGCAAATTAATCGATCTCAGCAAGGTCGATTTGCCGGAACCCGATGACCCGATAATAGAAATCACATCGCCTTTGCCAGCGGTCAAATCAACGCCCTTTAAAACTTCCAGCGCGCCATAATTTTTGTGCAGATTGCGGATTTCTAAAATAGGGTTTGACTGGGCCACGTCGCGCTCTTTTTTGAGTTTCAGCATCTTTAATGGGTTTTGCGATAATAAACAATTATTAAAACTATCAAAAATCTTGGCTTGTGTTAACGCCAGTGATCACTTTTACTAGGCACAAGTTTTGAGCAACTCGAGGATATGAAATGGCCAATCCGCTTTATGATGCGCTTTTTGCCCCTCATCACGGAAAATCCACCCCTTTTCTGATCGCGCCCGATGGCAAGGTCAGGAGTCATGATGATTTTCTGAAGCAAGCGGCACGGCTTGCCCATGCTTTAATGGCGATGGGGCTTCAGCCAGGGGATCGCCTTGCCGTTCAAGTGGAAAAAACCGAAGCGGCGCTCGCGCTTTACGCGGCGGCGGTGCAATCTGGGGTGGTCTTTTTGCCGTTAAACTCCGCCTATACAGTTGATGAACTCCGCTATTTCATTGAAGATAGTCAAGCGGGGTTGGTGGTTTGCGATCAGCGCATGGAAGGGGAATTGACCCCCATCGCATCGGGTTTGGGCGCTAAATTGCTCACGCTCAACGCCGATGGCCACGGCTCACTGATGGTGTTGGCGGATGATCAGGCGGATGTTTTCCCAACCGCCCACCGCCAGAGCGATGATTTGGCGGCCTTGCTCTATACCTCCGGCACCACCGGCCGTTCGAAAGGCGCGATGCTGAGCCAGCGCAATTTACTATCGAACGCCCAGACATTGGTGGATCATTGGCGGTTTACGGCAGATGATCGTTTGATCCACGCGCTTCCGATTTTCCATACCCACGGCCTTTTTGTGGCGAGCAATGTGACCTTGCTGGCGGGGTGCAGCATGGTCTTTATGCCGAAATTTGATCGTGACGCGATTATCGCGGCCATGCCGCATTCCACCGCCTTGATGGGGGTTCCAACTTTTTACACCCGCTTGCTGGATGATGACCGCCTGAACCAAGATTTGACCAAAGGGATGCGGCTTTTTATTTCAGGTTCAGCCCCGCTTTTGGCGGAAACGCATTTGCAGTTTGAAGAGCGAACAGGGCATCGCATCCTCGAACGCTACGGCATGACCGAAACCAATATGAATACCACAAACCCCTATGAGGGTGAGCGCCGCGCGGGTACAGTTGGCTTTCCTTTGTCGGGGGTTGAACTCAAAATCACTGATCCTGAAACAGGAAAAGCGCTTCCAAAGGGCGAGATTGGCCTGATCGAAGTCAGAGGCGAAAATGTGTTTCAAGGCTATTGGAACATGCCTGAGAAAACCAAAGAAGACTTGCGGGAAGACGGATTCTTTATCACTGGGGATTTGGCGAAATATGACGCAGATGGTTATGTCACAATTGTGGGACGGCAAAAGGATTTAATTATCTCAGGTGGCTTTAATGTCTATCCCAAAGAAATCGAAACGGTGCTTGACGATCAAGCAGACGTCAAAGAGAGCGCAGTGGTTGGACTAGAGCACCCTGATTTTGGTGAAGGGGTTGTCGCCTTTGTTGTTATGCAAGAGTGGGCGGAGGTGAATGAAGACCAGCTCATCGCTGCACTTGGGCAAGAGCTTGCGAAGTATAAGACTCCCAAAAGGATCATCGCCCTTGAGGAATTGCCGCGCAATACCATGGGAAAAGTGCAAAAAAACGTGCTTCGAGATGGCTATCGAGAGTTGTTTTTGAATTGAATGCACCGCGTTCTGTACGCGCGTGATTATGCCGATCCTAACTCGTAACATATCTGTGTCTCGACATCGCGGGCCCTCTTGCTAGACTTTAGTGAATTCAAAATAAGAAAATTGCGAAGACTGCTGAGAGGCATCGTTTGAGTGTAAGGAGTATTCTATGAAAATAGGTTCACGTATTTATCGCGTTTTTGCCGTAATGATGGTTGCGGCGCTGGTTCAGGCCTGTCAGCCAAAACCAGGCTCCGATGGCTGGTTTTCGTCGACCTCGGCGCGTG
>CAJXME010000182.1 GCA_913056245.1 uncultured Alphaproteobacteria bacterium
TCGAATATGGCTGCTAATGATTTGACCACATGGGCGGAAGTTGATGCTTTTGTGGCCTCACGCGGATTGCCAAAGGCTGGCCTGCCAAACCAACCCATTTCTATCATGGTGCCTCCTCCCACCTCAGGTACGCGTGATGCTACCGAATCGCTCTTCATGAAAAATGGTTTTAAGAAACTTGGTATTGAAGGCAAAGGTTATGAGCACCTTCGTGAAGATGGTCTGGCGATCGAAATGGGTGAAAACGATGCGCTGATCGTTGAAAAACTCGTGGCTGATCCTAACATGTTTGGCATTTTCGGGTTCTCCTTCTTTGATCAAAACCGTGATAAAGTTCAGGCTTCCGTGGTTGATGGTGTTGAGTTGAATTTTGATAACATCGCCTCATACACTTATCCTGGCGCTCGCCCCTTATTCTTCTATGTGAAAAAGCAACATGTTGGCGTGATCCCGGGCATCAAAGAGTTTATCAATGAGTTCGTCTCTGAAAAAGCTATGGGCTTGGACGGCTACCTTTTCCCAGCGGGTCTCGTGCCGCTGTCGGAAGAAGATTTCGCCAAGCAAGTCGCCGCTCGCGACAGCCTCTAAGGGTTGACTAAATAGAAGTGTTGCCGGATAGTCCGGCAACACTTTTTTGAATTTGGAAGTCCGATATGCTCGATGCACTGTTTTCATTTGGGGGAATTTTTTTCCTAATTGCATCGTTGGCCGTTGGCTCTTTTTTCTTTTCAAAACGCCGCATTATTGGCATGGCGCAAACCATGGGTACCAAGCCGCATTCTTTGGCGGTTTATTATGGCTTTTACGCGGCGATTTGGGTTTTTGTGCCTGCCATCCTTGTTTTGATGGTTTTTACCACCGCTACCAAACCTTTTCTGGAACATTATATACTGCAGGCGCTGATGACGGCTCAGCCCAATTTGCCTGACAGTTTTGTGGCGTTGAAAGTCGCGCAGATCAAAAACATCGCCAATGGCTTTGTCGCCGCCGATAGCGATGTCATGGCGGCACTGGGTCAAGATTACCTCAAGGCTGAACGCATGGTGGAACAGTTGCGGCTGGCCGTGGTCATGCTGATTGGCCTTGTCGGACTTGGGGTGGCAACATTTCGGATTTCGCCTCAATTCAAATCGCGCATCGCGCTTGAAACTTTTCTTAAGCGGTTGTTTTTCGTCTCGGCGGTGATTGCGATTTTAACCACGATTGGCATCGTCGCGTCCCTCTTGTTTGAAGCCTTGCGGTTTTTCGCCGCCTATAACTTTTTTGATTTCTTCTTTGGCACGCATTGGGCGCCAAATGTCGCCTTTAACAGCGGCATCAAAACCGATGAAAGCGCCGAAACGCTGGGGTCTTTTGGGATGGTGCCGGTGATGGCGGGAACGCTGTTGATTGCCGTGATCGCCATGGCGGTGGCGGTGCCGGTGGGTTTGTTTTCCGCGATATACATGGCGGAATTTGCGTCAAAACGGGTGCGCGATTTTATCAAACCAACGTTAGAAGTCTTGGCGGGGATTCCCACCGTGGTTTATGGATTTTTTGCCGCGCTCACCGCCGCGCCATTCTTCCGTTCGATTGGCCTTAATTTGGGGATGGATGTGTCTTCGCAAAGCGCGCTGGCGGCGGGGGCGGTGATGGGCGTCATGATCATCCCGTTTATTTCCTCCTTATCCGATGATGTGATTTCTGCCGTCCCTCAATCTTTGCGTGATGGCGCATATGGATTGGGCAGCACGAAGGGCGAGGTTGTCACCAAGGTGGTCTTGCCCGCGGCTTTGCCCGGGTTAATCGGGGCGTTCTTATTGGGTATCAGCCGCGCCATTGGTGAGACAATGATCGTGGTGATGGCGGCTGGTGTTTCCGCTAATTTAACCGCCAATCCTTTGGAAAGCGTCACCACGGTTACGGTGCAAATCGTCATGCTCCTGACGGGGGATACGGTCTTTGACTCGCCGAAAACTTTATCGGCATTCGCGCTGGGCATCACCTTGTTTGTTGCGACCTTGATGCTGAATATCGGTGCTTTGACGGCGGCGCGTCGTCTGGGAGAAAAATATGACTGATTTTGCATCCCTCAGCATCGAAGAGCGTACGGCGCATCTGCAAGCGACCTTGACCAAACGTCACGCTAAAGAACGGCGGCTGAAAATTTATGGCATGGTTGCGATTGGCTTTGCTTTGGCGTTTCTCGTGACCTTGCTGGCCACGGTGATCGGCAATGGGTATACCGCCTTACAGCAAACGGAAATCCGCCTGAAATTGGATATTCCTGTGGCGGAACTTGTGGATGAAAATGGCGTGATCGATGCTAAAAAATCTGCCAATTTCAACTGGGATGGCATGTTGAAAAAAGCCCTCCGCCAAGAGTTTCCCGATGTCAAAGGGATGATGGATCGCCGGAAATTGAGCGAATTGCTTTCCGCCAATGCCGGCTTTGAATTGCGCCAAGAGATCGAAGCCAAGGGGCGTATCGATGCGCCATCGGGGTATTTCTGGGTCAAGTCATCAGACGATGTCGATATGTTGATGAAAGGCAGGATGTCGCGGGACATTCCTGAAGATCAGCGGCGGTTAAGCGATGTTCAGATCGGCTGGGTGGATCAATTGATCGATGCGAATTCGATCCAGAAAGTCTTTAATAAAACCTTCTTTACGAAAGCGGATTCGCGTGAGCCAGAAAGCGCAGGCATATTGGGCGCGGTGGTGGGATCGGCTTTGGCGCTGATTGTCACGGTGATCCTCGCCCTGCCGATGGCGGTGATGGCGGCGATTTATCTTGAATATTTTGCCAAGCCGGGGCGGCTCACGGATTTGATTGAGGTCAATATCAACAACCTCGCCGCTGTGCCGTCGATTGTCTTTGGCTTGCTGGGGTTATCCGTCTTTTTAGGCTTTTTCGGCATGCCGCGATCCGCCCCATTGGTGGGGGGGATGGTTTTGGCTTTGATGACCTTGCCGACGATCATCATTGCCACCCGTGCGTCGATCCGCGCTGTGCCATCGTCGATCCGTGACGCGGCATTGGGCATTGGCGCATCGCCTATGCAAGCGGCGATGCACCACGTCTTGCCGCTGGCCGCGCCGGGCATTTTAACAGGCACGATCATTGGCCTCGCACAAGCCTTGGGGGAAACCGCGCCCTTGATCATGATTGGCATGGTGGCGTTTATTGTCGATGTGCCTGATGGCTTGACGTCTCCCGCGACCGCGCTTCCTGTGCAGATTTTCATTTGGTCCGATAGCGCCGAACGCGCGTTTTATGAGCGGTCATCCTTGGCGATCGTTGTGCTGTTGATGTTTTTGATTACGATGAATTTGACGGCGGTTTATTTGCGCCGAAAATTGGAAAGGAAATGGTAAACCCATGACCCCCTCGAACAGTAAACTGGCCGCCAAAGATGTCAGTGTCTATTACAATGACAAGCAAGCGCTAAAGTCTGTTTCGCTTGATTTGCTGGAAAACGCGGTAACGGCTTTTATTGGCCCCAGCGGTTGCGGCAAATCCACTTTTTTGCGCTGTTTTAATCGCATGAATGATGTGATCCCATCTGCGCGGGTGGAAGGCGAGATATTGCTCAATGGCGTCAATATCAACACGCCGGAGGTTGATCCTGTCTTGTTGCGGGCGCAGGTGGGCATGGTCTTTCAGAAAGCCAATCCGTTCCCGAAATCAATCTATGATAACATCGCCT
>CAJXME010000183.1 GCA_913056245.1 uncultured Alphaproteobacteria bacterium
CCCAATTTGATCATCGCGGATACGGGTGTTTCAAGATCAGCCACTAAACTGGTATAAGCCACGGTGCCACATGACGTGGCCTCGAGGATTTGACCGATTTGATCGCGTGATGGGATGATGCGCATTAGTTGGGCTGTCCCACCAGAAGCGCCTGTACCGCGCCAGCATTAATCGAAAGGCTATGGATATCAACCAAACCATTGCCAATGATGCCTTCGATGGACGTGGCAAGATTTGCGCTAAGCGAGCCTTTCAGGCGCTCTGTCTCTTCTGCGAGGGCTTCAGCATCCGCCGCTTGAACATCGGTCACCCTAAGGACAACAACCTCTTCGCCGGTTTCAATATAATCCAAAACATTAGGGTCAAGGCCAAAGGCTTTCGTGGCGATCAACCGCGCGGCGGTGTGATCAAAATTGACGCCATCACGGCGCATGGCCGGGCTGGTTGCAACGGAAAGGCCAGCGGCTTTAGCGGATTTTGCTAAGTCTTGATCAGACACCATGCCTTCGGCTTGGTCGCGGGCGGTGGTCATGGCGTTTTCACGGCGCATATCAGCCACAACACGATCCTTCACATCAGCAAGTGGCCGTTCGGCGCTCGCGTCTTCGCGATCAACGCGCAAGACAAAGAAAGTGTCGGCGTTGGTTTCTTCGACCAGCCCCACTTCGCCAATGGTGGCGGTCCATACCGATTGCCGGAATTTCGTATCACCAGCAATGCCGTCAATGGGCTGGCCATCGATATCATTGCCTGAACGGTCAAGGCCGTTGATCTGCACCAATTCCGCGCCGGTGGATTTCGCCGTTTCTTCGAAAGTCGCGCCGCTGGCAAGGCTATCTTCTAACGCCCCAACGCGTTGATAGACCAAATCAATGGCTTTTTCGCGCTTGAGGTTTTCTTCGATGTCTTTTGTGACATCTTCAAAACTGACCACCTGCTCAGGGGTGATCTCTTCGACCAACATCAAATGCGATCCAAGCGCAGTTTTGATGGGGCCGATCAATTCACCGGCACCAGCGTTGAAGGCAGGTTCCGCCAATTCTTCGGTCAGGTCATCGCGGGTGAGGGCGCCTAACAAAGTGTCATCTTCCGAAAGACCAAGGGCGGTTTCTGCCACATTGTTAAAATTCTCGCCGCCTTTGATCGCGCTGGCCGCGTCTTGCGCTTTGGCATCATCGGCAAAAATCATCTGGCGAAGGGTGCGCCGCTCTGGGTCGCGATATTGATCGATTTGATTGTCATAAGCGGTGCGAATTTCCGCATCCTCTACAGTCACCGATGCCAGCAAGGCTTCGGGCGATAGCACCAAAGCCGTCACTGCCCGCAAGTCAGGGCTTTTATAAATGTCTTTGTTGTCAGCATACCACGCGTCCAATTCAGCATCGCTTGGAACAGGTGCGCCCTTCACGTCAACCTTGATGGTGACATAATCAATCACCCGCCGTTCAAGCCGCCATTGGCCGATGCGCTCCGACAGGCTGTCTGAATAGGAAATCCCCGGCAGCATCGCGCTGAGCAACTGGCCGCTGTTCAAATCTTGGCGAATGTATTCGATATACGATTCTTCGTTCAGACCAGCACGATTAAGCGCATCTTGGAAGCGCAAGAGGTTAAATTGGCCGTTTTGATCCTTAAAGGCTGGCTCGCTTGCGATATATTCTTTTTCCATCTCGCGGGTTACGGTCAGGCCAAGCCGTTCGGCTTCAGCGGCATAAACAGCACGCCGCGCCAAACCATTCAGCACATCGCCCAGCAGGCCTTGACCAATCGCTTCCGCGTTATTCGCCCCCGGCAGGTAAGCCCGGCGGGTGCGGTCAAAGTCTTGAGCGGCTTCAAGCGCGCTAATCTCATAATCGCCAGCCTTGATCGCCGCGTCATTCGATCCGACATTGCGGAAAACATCGTCAATCCCCCACATGGCAAAGCCAATTGCAAGCATGACTAAGAAAATTTTCATGGGAGCGGATTTTGCGCTGGAACGCATTGATTTTAGCATGGATCAAACTCTTAGAGGCTGCTGATTTCAAAAATAAAATTAATGTCAAAATTCATTATTTTTCACTAACATGACTAGCGATGGAAGTCACGCCTTTGCAGTGAAATTTTCCTGCTGAAGTTTGGATAAATTTTGGCTAAAACATAGCGATAAGCGATACTAGGGCATAGAGTGACAATAGGGGTGCATGATGATTATTGCGGGCAATTGGAAGATGAACATGGATCGGGCTTCGGCTTCGGCTTTGGTGAAGACACTTTCAGCAGAAATAAAGCCGCTCACCGCTCATCTTGATATGATCGTTTTTCCGCCGGCGGTTTTGATTGACACCGCGATCAACGCATCTCCTTCCTCAGCGCTTGCGGTTGGCGGGCAGGATTGCCATTTCAACGCCAATGGCGCGCATACCGGCGATATTTCCGCCGCCATGTTGGTGGATGCGGGGTGTCAATGGGTCTTGGTGGGCCATTCCGAACGCCGAAGCGATCATGGCGAAACCAATGATATTGTCGCGGCGAAAGCCGAAGCCGCCCTTTCAGCAGGGCTTAAGGTCATGATCTGTGTGGGCGAAACCCTCGCAGAACGGGAAAGCGGCAAGGCCAATGACGTGGTGGCGGCGCAAGTGCTTGGCTCATTGCCGCAAGATTTGCCATCCGATCGCTTTGCCTTGGCTTATGAGCCGGTTTGGGCCATCGGTACCGGCAAAGTCGCCAGCCCCGAAGACGTCGATGATATGCACAATCATCTTCGTGCGGTTCTTATTGGCCGTAATCCCGATTACGCGGCGGTGGATATTCTCTATGGCGGATCGGTTAAGCCGGACAATGCCGCGGGATTATTGGCGCTAGCGAATGTCGGCGGCGCGTTGGTCGGTGGGGCAAGCCTTAAGGCTGAAGATTTTCTCGCGATCGCCAATGCCGCGCCGCATTCTTAATCGATACCATTCTGAATTGATAAAGGCCTTGATCGTTAGGCCAATCGGCTCATGTCATTTATTGCTGGAGTTTTACGGCTTCTTTGTCTATAAACGCGATGAAAATGCAGTCTGAGAACAGAGAAATTCGATGATCACCGTTATCTTGACCATTCACATCATTATTGCCGTTGCTCTTGTGGGCACGATTCTATTGCAACGGAGCGAAGGCGGCGGTTTGGGTATTGGCGGCGGTGGCCAAGGCGGCGGGTTTATGACCGCGCGCGGCACGGCGAATCTTCTGACCCGCACCACGGCGCTTTTGGCCGCGGCGTTCTTTGTGACCTCCATCGTCTTGGCGATTCTGGCGAATAACACCACCAGCGCGCCGTCTATTGTTGATGAAGTGCTCGAAGAAACCAGCAAAATTCCAGCAATTCCAACCGTTCCAACGGATCAATAAATTTTATTAAATTTCTTGCTCCCAAGGATGGATTTTATCTGATATACAATCTGTCCATGCCTCGTTTTATTTTCATTACTGGTGACAATTGATACGCTAGTTGGAGTATATAACAAAGTCTAAAGCCCTCGGCGATTAATAGATAGACGTTTGTAACACTCTGAATGCAACAAAATGGTGACTTGGTGTTTGAATATATAAAAACGCTATCTAACGATGATGACGTAATTAATGACGGAATAAACTCAAAATAAACTCAATATTCGAAAGAGCACGATCTCAGACAACACTTTTAATAACATATTTTACC
>CAJXME010000184.1 GCA_913056245.1 uncultured Alphaproteobacteria bacterium
AAGAAAGCCTTGATGATATCTTGGCGGAATTGACCGACAGCCATATGGTGTTCATCACCGCGGGCATGGGCGGCGGCACCGGCACTGGCGCGGCTCCCGTGATCGCAAAAGCAGCGCGCGAACGCGGTATTCTTACTGTTGGCGTTGTCACCAAGCCTTTTGATTTTGAAGGCGCGGTTCGGATGCGACAAGCCAATGCGGGCATCGAAGAACTGCAAGCTTATGTCGATACGCTGATCATCATCCCCAACCAGAATCTGTTCCGTTTGGCCAATGAACGCACGACCCTTGCGGATGCTTTTGCCATGGCCGATGACGTTTTGCATAAAGGCGTGAGCGGCGTCACTGATCTAATGATCAAGCCTGGCAATATCAACCTTGATTTCGCCGATATCCGTTCTGTCATGTCCGAGATGGGTAAAGCGATGATGGGCACGGGCGAAGCGTCTGGTGAAAACCGCGCTGCCAATGCCGCTGAAGCCGCGATCAACAACCCATTGCTGGAAGACACCACCATGAAGGGCGCGCAAGCGGTGCTGATCAACATTACCGGCGGCCCCGATATGACGTTGTTTGAAGTCGATGAAGCGGCCAATCACATCCGCCGTGAAGTCGATCAAGAGGCCACCATCATCTTTGGTTCCGCCATTGATGATCGCATGGAAGGCATCATGCGCGTGTCCGTTGTCGCCACAGGCATGGAAGTGGAAGCCAACAGCCAACGCCCTCCACTAAAGCCCATGATGGCCGCGCCGATGGCCAAGCCCATCACGCCGCCAACGGTTCCTGTCCAAGAAGAAACGGTTGTTGCTAAAGCCTCTGCGCCTACCGAAGAAGTTTCGTCTTCTTTGGAGCCTTTAATGGCAACAGATATGGAAACCGCAAGCGGTGACCTCGACGTGCCATCCTTCACCCTTACTCAGGAAAGCGCGTCTGATACGAGCACGGCATCAGAAGCCATTCAGGCCGATGACGTCCCCCTTCAAGACAGCGTCACGGCAGAAATTACTGATCAGGATAATCCAGACGCCAATGATGATCAGCATGACCTGGTCGCCATGGTCGAAGACGCCGAAGAGGAAGAGGCTAAAGCCGAAGACCTTGAAAAAGCCGAAGACACCGCCGCCACAAGCGATGATGCTTCAAAGCCTTTCACCTTGCGTGAGATTGCTGACATTCCAGAGGCAACCACCACGGAAGAAGAGCAAAAGCCGGTTAGCCTGATCGGTCATCTGACGGGTATGTTTGGCGGCAAGAAAGCCAATGCTGAGAAAGCCAAGCCAGACGCCCCAAAGATCACGCCCGTCGCAATGGCCACCGTATCAAAGCCAACGCAAGATGCATCGAGCAGTCCTGTTCATGAGGATAAAGTGAGCGTGATGACCAGCCCATTGTCTACGCCTGTTGAAGCCGAGAAGGACGTTGCGCCATCGGCTGAAGCGCAAGACGAGGCTCAGGAAACAGCCACGGCAGAAGCGCCGGCCTCAGGCTTGGCGGCCTTGAAGCCAACCCCACAGCCGAAGTTAAACATTGACGACCAGAACGGTGATGCTGACCTTGACATCCCCGCCTTCCTGCGTCGTCAAGCCAATTAAGGCAAGACTTCGACTTTGTGGAAAATGGCATGATCCATCGGGTTTGACCCGAAAACGGTTTGTTTCGTGATTGCTACAATTGGTAACGAATCGTGATTTGTATCCACCCAGCGGAAACCTTATATTTGCTGGGTGGATATCCCTTTGAATCCATAACTTAATCTTTTTAAGATTTAATCTCTTTATGAAACGCGCCTGAATCCATGACGTCCATCAACCAACCCTATCAAACGACACTTTCTTCTTCTGTGTCCAGAAGTGGGATTGGTTTGCATTCTGCGCGTTTGGTGGATTTAACCATCCATCCTGCGCCTGCTGGAACAGGCATTGTCTTCCGCCGCACCGATGTCAGCAATGTTGATCCTGAAATCAAAGCGCGGAGCCACAACATCGCAGACACCATGCTCAATTCACGCATCATGAATGATGATGGCGTGGATATTGGCACAATCGAACATCTCATGGCGGCTTTTGCTGGCCTTGGGGTTGATAACGCTTACGTCGATGTCAACGCCGCGGAATTGCCCGCGATGGATGGCAGTTCAGCGCCGTTTTGCGCCATGATCAATGATGCTGGCATCACCACGCTGACCGCGCCACGCCAATACATCAAAGTGCTAAAATCAATCCGCATCAGCAAAGGCAACGCGCATGCGGAAATTTCGCCCTCGTCTTCGCTTGAAATTGATATTTCGATTGATTTTAGCGATCCGATGATTGGCAAATCGCAATATTTTTATGTTCATACCGATGGCAGTTTTGAAAAAGAATTGGCGGCGGCACGGACCTTCTGTCTTTATGGCGATCTCGCTAAAATGCGCGCCGCGGGTTATGCACTTGGCGGCTCGCTCGATAACGCGATCGTGGTCAATGACGGCGCTTTGATGAACGAACAAGGGCTGCGCTTCACCGATGAATTCGTCCGCCACAAGACCCTTGATTGCATCGGGGATTTGTCGCTCGCGGGTCTGCCGATTATCGGCCATATCACGGCGGTTCAGCCGGGGCACGCGATCAATCATTTGCTGGTGGAAGCCTTGCTGGCTGATGAGACGGCTTGGGTGATCACCGATGCTTTTGCCGATGACGGTATGACGACAGAATCTTACGGCGCCGAACCGCTCACCGCTTACGCTTAGATTTTCTTAAAAACACACCAAATTGGTGATTAATTCTTTCCCTGCCTTCGGCTTCATCGTATGGTAGCAGGACTGAATACGCGTCTTCAGACAGGGCGTATTCGCGGTATTTACCAACGTTAATCGGAAGCAGTCACCATGCTTAAGAGAACTTGTTTTATGCTCCCCTTTATGGCGTCTTGCGCTAAAGCCAAGTCGACGGCATCGAAAACGCTCGGCCTCGGCATCATGATGATGGTGGCTGTCGCCTGTTCCAGCACCGATGATCCGCTGGTTCAAGTGGAACGTTCTGCCGAAGACCTCTACACCATCGCTTATACCGAGGCGACCACAGGGGATATCACCAAAGCCAGCCCGCTTTTTGACGAGGTGGAACGCCAGCATCCTTATTCAAAATGGGCGACGAAAGCGCAATTGATGTCGGCTTGGTCGCTCTATGAAGCCAATTCCTATGACGCCGCGATCAACGCCCTTGACCGCTTTGTTGAACTCAACCCTGCCCATGAAGATATCGACTACGCTTATTATTTGAAGGCGATGTCTTATTACGAACAAATCGTTGATGTTGAACGCGACGCCGGCAAGACTGTTTTGGCCATGGAGGCATTTGAAGCCCTGCTCAATCGCTTTCCCAACAGCGAATACGCCCGTGACGCGACCTTAAAACTCGACCTGACGCAGAGCCATCTTGCAGGCAAGCAAATGGCGGTGGGGCGGTTTTATTTATCGCAAGGCCATTATGACGCGGCGTTGCGGCGCTTTGCGGTGGTCATTCGCGACTTTGACACATCAAACCAAACCCCCGAAGCGCTTTATCGCATGGTGGAAGCTTATCTCGCCCTTGGCCTCGACAATGAAGCCGAGCGCAGCGGCGCTGTTCTGCAATACAACTATCCTCAATCCATTTGGACAACGCGGATGGTGCGATTGATCGGCAGTCCCGAA
>CAJXME010000185.1 GCA_913056245.1 uncultured Alphaproteobacteria bacterium
GGCGGATAAATTCTTTATCTTCCAAGCCGTTTTCAAAGATGTGCCACATAATGCCCCAGATCAACGCCACGTCTGACCCTGGACGGAAACGGACATATTCATCCGCATGCGCCGCCGTACGGGTAAAGCGCGGATCACAAACGATCAAAGGCGCGTTGTTTTGTTCTTTGGCTTTCAACACATGCAACAGCGACACAGGGTGCGCTTCCGCAGGGTTGCCCCCAATAATGAAAATCGCACGGGAATTGTGGATATCATTATAAGAGTTGGTCATCGCACCATAGCCCCAAGTGTTCGCCACACCGGCCACCGTGGTGGAGTGACAAATACGAGCCTGGTGGTCACCGTTGTTCGAGCCCCAATAGGCATACAACTTGCGGAACAGATAAGCCTGTTCGTTGTTATGCTTAGCGGAACCGAGCCAGTAAACCGAATCTGGACCAGATGATTCACGAATGTCCATCATCTTGTCGCCGATCTCGTTAATGGCATCGTCCCAGCTCATGCGGGTCCATTTGCCACCGACCAGTTTCATGGGGTATTTCAGGCGCCGTTCACCGCTAGCGGTTTCACGAACGGAAGCGCCTTTGGCGCAATGCGCACCAAGGTTGATGGGGCTATCCCATCCGGGCTCTTGGCCAGTCCATACGCCATTGTTGACTTCTGCCATGACAGTACAGCCAACAGAGCAATGGGTACAAACCGTCTTCTTGATTTCAGCAGCACCAGATACTGTGGCCGCTTCTACAGGTTTCACATTTGCCCCTGTAATCGCGGTTGCCGCAGCAATACCACCGATAGCCAATCCTGAATTTCTCAGGAAAGCGCGGCGATCCACTGCTTTTTCAGCAATCTGGCCAATGAAAGATGCTGACTGGGGGCCTCTCGCTACCCCGGACGCTTTCTTTCTTAGCATGATTTCCTCCTTAGAAGAGTTAAACGTATCAAATTAACACCAGCCGCCTAGAAGCGCGCTGACGCATAAAATGATTTGACGTGGTCTGTTTCTTGGTAATCACCAGATGAAACAGTCTTGATTTCGGAAGCCTCAGCCACAGATGCCGTACCAACAGCCCCAGCCACCGCACCAAGCGCGGATAACTTGAGAAAGTCACGACGTCCGTCCTGTTTTACTCCCTGCTTTTTGGTTTCCATTTTCATTTCCTCCAAAAGATGACTGTAAGCCCAAATTGAACCGACAGCCTGTTTAAGCCAAGGGCGTCACGCTACCTCGACTCACCCATATCGAAAGCCTGGCTTTCAATATCCATGAATATGCGGCCGATGGTCCCCACCGGCGCATAAAATACCGCTGATTTTGCGGCCTCTAAATCCGCAAAAAACAACCCTGCCCAAGGGGCGATGTGCTTTTTGAAAAACGTCGCTTGTTCTTGTAATGAATACGGCCGACCGAAATTGCCTAGAATCAATCCCGCCATCATGTCGCAAAGGCTGGCGATGTGATCTTCAGGGTCTTTAACGTTTTCAGCCCGGGCAATCCCAATGCTCGCCATATCTTGGCGCAAATTCGCCAAAGGCTTCTCGTTCAAGAAGCCCGTCAGATAGTAAGAGCAATAAGGCAGAAGTTCGCCGCGCCCAACGCCGATGAACAAATCCACATATTCACTGCGGATCGTCGCAGCATCCATTTCTTTGGCAAGGTAAGACAGCGTGCCCGTGGCTTTGCCAATAGGGGTATCGTCCCCAGAAATTTGGGACACGCTCACTAAAAGATTATCTTGAGGCTCAACCCGCAACAGTGCCGCGAGAAAAGAATACAATTCCGCCCTCAGGATATCTTCGTCGTCGATTTTATGTTCTGCATTCGCATTCATATTCGACATTCCCTCTCTAAAATTATTCTAATCATCAAAATTACCGATTGTAAAGCCGCATCCCCTAAATTTTTCGGCAGATTTTGGCCAATTTCACGATATTTCACTCCACAGCCCTTATTTCCGAGTAAACGACACTTGCCGCGGCCGGATTGGTGGCGGTGCGGGTGGCGCTATCGGTGCTTCATCGGGGTTGGCTTTCGCCTCCTCCACACTCGCGGACTCCATGGGTTTTGCCGATGATTTAACCGATTCGCTCACATCTTTAGGCGTCTTTGGATTATTTTCTTCAGTTGCAAGGCCTTCATCGGCGTTTGATTGGCTCTCAACCTGAGCCGTCTCTTCGGGATTGGGTGAATCCGAAGCCTCATCATTCACGGCATCTTCGGCGTTATCCTCATCAGCGGCATCTTCAGCGACGGCATCCTCAGCCTCAGCCTTCTCCGCCATCAATTTATCGAAATAACCTTTGCCGACTTTATACGCCGATTGCATATCAGGCAAAACCGTCGCCGCGTCGGTGTAATTTTCCCCATATTCCACCATTTCATCGGCAAAACGAAAGAGCGGATTGAGCCGCCACATCCGGCGCATCGCCAATTGCTTCAAGCGATCGGGCAAGGGGCGGTTGAAGAAATCATCCAATTGCTCGGGATCATCGCATTGATCGGGATGGGTAAGTTCGTATTTGGCGCAGAGGTCTTCATCGGTGAGATCGTCTTCGGCCGCCTCTAATGAGGCCTCAGGCTTTTCTTCCGCGGCTAAAGCCTGATTTTGATCATCAAGGCTTTCATCATCGGCAAGCGCGGGGTTTTCATTTTTGACTGCTGCTTTGCGTTTTGACCAACGCTGGAGAAACCCGCCCTCTTGGCCGTCATCTGATTTTTTTACCATCTCTTCAGACGCCTCTAATGATATTTCTTTTTGATGCGCTGGTCACCGCCGCGCTTTTCCAAATCATCCATTTTCGCGCGGTCACGCTTGCGCTTGATAAACTCTTCAGGCTGATAGAAAGTCGCAACAAATTCTTCGACAAAATCCGCCATCGGCCCTGTGAGCGGCAATTTGATGATCTGGTCTTCGCCGCAATCTTCATAATCTTGAATATTGTAAGGCGATAGGCTGACCTCAACCAGCATCATATCCACCATCTCACCATCATCGGCGTCATCGTTTTGATCTTCGTGATCGGTTGGCCGCAGGACGATATAAATCGACGGGTCAGACGATTGCATATTTTCGGCATAGGCTTCGGCTTCGGCGTGGTGAATATCAATCTGAATATCCGCCATATAAAGCGCGAACCCTTCTTGTTCCGAGGAATGATCGCGATGCAGCGGCGTCAAATTGACATAGCCTTGGGGAAATTCACCCGACCCTTTTTCGCGCTTCAGCGGCAAGAGGTCATGCACAACCCATTTGTGATCAATCCAAATATGATCCACGGGTTGCTTTTCAAAAATGACGCGAACGCCATACAGCACATGACGGTCCATGACATGGTCTTGCATCAATGCTCATCTTCTCCCATCAATGGCATGTTCAACAAAAAGAATAACGAGAAAGCCTAAAGGCGGTTGTTTTTTTGCATCTTAAAGTTAGTTTAATTTACAGTATTGAAAAGTCCTTTGATGATCAATTTTTACTAATGATCCGCTCAAAGGATGATCACAGCAAGCGCCCATCTTGATAAAGAAAGCCAAGGACATGACTGAACGCCCTCGATCTATACTGCTGTTATGCGATTGCGGCAAGACCATGACTATTGATCGCGAAGCGCTTGCGAAATCGAGCGGCTATCCGGATCAGCCTGTTTTCAC
>CAJXME010000186.1 GCA_913056245.1 uncultured Alphaproteobacteria bacterium
TAATAACATTTTATATGTAGGTAAAACAAAAGTATGCTCCATAAAATCTATAACGGCAATAAACCCTCAGAAAAAAGATTTGAATTCACCGGCCGATGGCCACATGGAAAAAAGGAGCGGCTGGGTTTACGCGCAACATTGGCGGGAGGCGCGAAGAAGCAAAATAAAATTGTCCATGATTTTATCGTGACCTATCACCGCCCTATTCCCGACGATGGGATTGTGCAAAATGGCAAGATTGTTCGGCGGCGCATTGGTGATCGCTTTGAACTCTATCTTGTTTTGACGGTGAAAACACCTTTGAAGGAGGATAAACCCACCTCCTTTGACAAGGCCTTTGGGATTGATATTGGCTTTCGTGAGGTTTCAAATCAATTGCGCGTGGCGGCTCTAGCAAGCACCGATCCAAATGAGCACCCACAAGATATTTTGGTGCCTGAGGTCAAACCAACTTTAGACAATAAACGCAAATCTAATTTTTCAAAATATGAGCATATGGAACGCTTGAGATCGAGCCTTGATCAATCGGCCAATGACCTTGATCAACAGCTTCGTCCTATGCTAAAAGCCAACCCTTTAGACGAGGATCATGAAAAACATAAACTCTGGAAATCCGCCGCAAAACTGCCGCCTCATGTGACCTTATCTTTTGAAACAGCCTATAAATTGGCGCGGTGGATATTGCATTGCCGCAACCATAAAGCCAAGAATATGGGGCTGACCAAAGACGCGGAAATGTTGATTATGAAGTGGTGGCGTCAGAACAGCCGCAAATATCGCGAGATGCATAATCTGCGCGCTAAAATCCTTGATCACCGCAAGCATTTTTACCGCAACATCGCCGCTGATTTGGTTGAGCGCGGCCTCCCCATCATTGTTGAAAAAGATTTCTTAGCGCAGATCGCTGAAGTGAAAACCAAATCCACGGAACTCACCGATAAAGCGCGGGGGCAACGGTTTATCGCGGCGCCTAGCGAGTTAATTGGCGCGATACAGAACGCCGCTCAACGGGAAGGACTGCCCTTCATCAAAGTCAATCCACGAAACACCTCAAAAACCTGTTTTCCATGCGGCCATGTGAATAAAAACCTCAAAAGCGAAACAACGTGGAAATGCGGGCATTGCGGCGCCATGCATGACCGTGATGAAAATGCCGCGCGCAATATCGCGGCGCTTGGACTGAAACAATTAAGGAGTCAAGAACACAAAAAAACATGAATAATCAACGACTCAACTGCAATTTTTTATCCGTGATATTGACCTTTTATCGTTGCAAAGCAATGCGTTGCAAAAAAGTGGTTTGAAGACCCTGTCTGTTGGTGTGTAAACAGAACCTTAAAGTGTTGGATGAAAAGTCGCGCATGTGTTTGAAGACCCTGTCTGTTGGGGTGTAAACAGAACGTAATAGAAACAGTAATTCCCCCAAATAGTTCGAAAACCCAATATATGGGGATGACTAATAGCCCACTCACCACCGCCTGAGGGGGTTATCACCTCGCCGGCAAATACCCCAGCAAGCCCCAGCCAAACCAGCAGGCGGCGATGAAAAAGATAAAGGCCAGCGCTTTGCTCCGCGTCAAGAAGGAGCATGACGCCATCAAGACCGTTAAGACAATCGACAACAGCAGCGCTTCATCTCTCGGCAAGCCGCTGAAATGCGTGGCGACTTCAAAAATCCACTCTTTGACCGTATCCTGCATGGAAGAGGTGACGGTGTCTGCCATGGCGTCCTCCTCTTTGCGCCAGCATAACGTCAATCGGTTAATTAATGGTTAAAGCGGCGGATAAAAGAACCGCTTACATTCTCCTGAGGGGGTTATCGCCCACCGCGCTATCGACCGCCAGCACCCAGCAATCGGGGTCAAAGGACAATTCTTGTTCAAGCCGCGCCTCGACCGCCGCCGCCGCCACGGGAGGATCGCCCATCACCACCGACCATTTGTATTCGCCATCGATATCCAAGACCCGGCTTTCAAGGCTGGCCGTGCCGTCAGGGTGATCCAGCCGCACTAAAATCGCACCGTGATCATGATCGCCGCGCCGCACCAAGACCATCGACACCAAAGATCGATTGGCCATGGCCATGGCGGCATCAACCAACAAAACGGTGGTCATGGAGCGGGTCATCAGCGGCTAAAAATCCGTGCAACGCCCGCCCTTTTCCCAATCGCCATAGCGGGTGGGTTCTGGGCCTGATTGACCGCCCTGTTCCGGCGCTTGATCGGCGTCATCCCCAACGCCATTACCGGCGCTTGGCTTGGGGGGGATGGGAATATCTTTCGGCCCCAAAGGCGGGTCTTGTGGGGTGGGGGTGGTTTTCGTCATGGGGATAATATGGCCTTGGCCGCCCCCCCTGACAAGCCCTGCATGGCAAACCTATTGATAAGCCCTAATGATGGGGCGTGAGACGCGGTTCGGCGCATACCCCCCAAAAAAAGAGACGATAAAAACGAGACGACAAAAACTAGACAAGAGCCGCGAAACCACTTATGCCCCTAGCATGACATCAACGCCGCCATCATCATTCGCCAAGCCGCGCCCGCGCATCAATTACGCCGACCGCCGCCGCAAGCGCAAACCTGCGGTCACATCGCGGCAAATCGTCCAAGACTTAATGGCCTTGATCATTGGCAAGGGGCTGACCTTGCAAGACGCGCTCAACCAGCATGACGGCTGGGCCAATCTTGAGCCGCGGGATCGCCGGTTCAGCCGCCGCTTGATCACCATGGTGCTGCGTCATCACGGTGAAGCCCGCGCCATCCTCGCCGATCAAATGACCAAATCGTTGCCGCGCCGCGACCGCAAAGCCGAAGCCATCTTGATCATGGCGGTGGTGGAATTGATCTGGGCGGAAAGCGACAGCCACGCGGCGGTGGATCAAGCGGTCAAATTAATGCGCAATATGGGCTTTCGTCATTTGACGGGTCTTGCCAATGGCGTCTTGCGCAATATCGATCGCCGGCGGGATGCCATCAAAGCCATGCCGCAAAACGCGATGCTCAACGCCCCCGTTTGGTTGCGCGATGCCCTGACCCGCGATTGGGGCGAGGCGGCGGAGACGATCATGGCCAGCCTCTTGATGCCGCCGCCCCTTGACCTGCGCCCGAAGACGGACGCTGTAGGCTGGGCGAAACGCTTGGATGGCCTCGCCACCCCCCATGGCTCGATCCGCTTGAGCGAGGGCATGGTGCCGACGCTCGACGGCTATGATGACGGGGCTTGGTGGGTGCAAGACGCCGCCGCCAGCCTGCCCGCGCTGATGGGCGGCGGCTATGCCGCGTTCACCGTTGATCAGGGAACCGAGAATGGGCGCTATCAGGGCATTGTAGAGCTGGCCGGCGAAACGCTGAGCGATGCCGCCCAGGCGTGGTTTGCCAATTCCGAACAGGTAGACAGCACCATTGTTGCGGCCGCAGGCTGCGAGAATGGTGTCTGGACAGCGACAGCCCTTATGTTGCAACGCGTTGCCGCAGATGGTGGCAGGGTCAGTGCGTCAGAAGATGGTGTAGCGGACGCATCATTGGACCGGGCGGCGCAGGATGACCTTTGGCACACGGCGAAGACGTTGATGGAATCTGTACGCCGGGACGAGCTTGTTGATCCCGCGCTGGACCCTGCCACACTGGTGTTCCGGCTGTTCAACACGCTGCAA
>CAJXME010000187.1 GCA_913056245.1 uncultured Alphaproteobacteria bacterium
CGTGGAAAGCCCATAGCCGAGCAAAGCCAATGCAAAGACAATCATAACCCCCATCACCACGGACGCGACTTTCACAGGCTTGAGCCATGCAGGCTCCACATAAGGATGCGCATCATCATTTAAGGACTGGTGCTTATCGTCGGGATTGGGCATAGTGGCGGCCATGACTGAACCTTTTATCATTAACACGATTGTCCCAGAAGACAGCAAAGTCGATCGGTTGGATCGCTGGCTTGCTGGCCATCTGGCCGAATCGTCCGCTATGGTAAGCGATGCGGAAGAGACTGGCAAATCACCTTTGCCCCTTGGCACCAGTTTATCGCGGTCACGCCTGAAAAACATGATCCTTGATGGCGATGTGACGGTCAATGAAGCCCCGCAACGCGACCCGTCGGCTTCGGTGCGCGGCGGTGACGCGATTTGCTTGACCATTCCCCCACCAGCCGCGGCAACCCCGCAGGCCCAAGATATCCCGCTGGAAATCCTTTATGAAGACGATCATATTATTGTCATCAACAAGCCCGTGGGTTTGGTGACCCACCCTGCCCCCGGCACGCCTGATGGCACGCTGGTCAACGCGCTGATTGCTCATTGCGGTGATAGCCTGACGGGGATTGGCGGCGAAAAGCGCCCGGGCATCGTCCACCGCCTTGACAAAGATACAAGCGGCGTCATGATGGCGGCGAAAACCGCCGAAGCGCATCAGGTCTTGACCGATATGTTTGCCGCCCATGATCTTGATCGTGTTTATACGGCTATTGTTTGATGCTTGCCGCAACAACGGCAAATGACCATCGACGCGCCGATTGGCCGCAGCAGCCGTGATCGCAAAAAAATGACCATCACCGAAAAAGGACGCCACGCGATCACGCATCTCGATTTCACCCGCTCCCTGCCGCCTTTGGCCTCTGTTGCCGAATGCCGATTGGAAACTGGACGCACCCATCAAATCCGCGTGCATATGGCGCATATTGGCCATGGGATCATCGGTGACCCTCATTATGGCCGCCCCATGCGTTCAGGACAGATGCCCGATAACGCACTGCGCGCGGCTTTGGCTGATTTGCGGGCGTTCAAACGCCAAGCCCTGCATGCCAGCCTTTTGGGCTTTGCCCATCCGATCACCGGCGAAGAGATGCATTTCACCACCCCCATCCCTCAGGATATGCAAGACTTGCTGACGGGGCTAGAAAACGCGCTAAAAGCCCGCGGCCATCTTTAAACCATAATCCTTTGCCACTATATATTCGTTATGAGCAAAGCCCTGACCACAAGCAATTTGCCCGCATCACTGGGCAGCATCACGCCCGAAGGCAATCTGTCGCGATATCTCGAAGAAATCCGGCAATTCCCTATGCTTTCGGCGGAAGATGAATACACCCTCGCGAAAGACTGGAAAGACACCGGCAATATCGAAGCCGCCCATCAATTGGTGACCTCGCATTTGCGGCTGGTGGCGAAAATTGCCATGGGCTATCGCGGCTATGGCTTGCCGATGGCGGAACTGATCGCGGAAGGCAATCTTGGCATGATGCATGCCGTCAAACGCTTTGAGCCGGAAAAGGGTTTCCGTCTTTCCACCTACGCCATGTGGTGGATCAAGGCGAGCATTCAGGAATATATCCTTCGGTCTTGGTCGCTGGTCAAAATTGGCACCACCGCCGCTCAGAAAAAATTGTTCTTTAATTTGCGGCGGCTGAAAGGGCAGATCAAAGCGATTGAAGACGGTGATCTGAACCCTGAAAACGTCAAGCGGATCGCCCAAGAACTCGACGTGTCTGAAGACGATGTGGTGTCGATGAACCGCCGCATGTCTGGGGGGGATCATTCGCTCAACGCGCCGATCAGCACCGATGGTGAAGCCGCGGAATGGCAAGATTGGCTGGTCGATGATCGCGAAACCCAAGACGTGCAATTCGCCGAATCCGAAGATTATGATGTCCGCCGCAAATTGATGTTTGAAGCCATGAAAGGGCTGAACGAACGCGAGATCGCCATCATTCAAGCAAGGCGGCTGAACGATAGCCCTGACACGTTAGAAGACCTGTCGCAACGCTTTGGCATCAGCCGCGAACGTGTCCGCCAGATCGAGGTGCGCGCCTTTGAAAAACTGCAACTCGCCGTGCGCGAAAAAGCCGCTGAACTTAATTTGTTGGAAACGGATTAACCCTCAAACGGATCGCGGACGAGGATGGTGTCCTCGCGTTCTGGGCTGGTGGAAACCGACGCCACGGGAATGCCCGTCAATTCTTCGAGCCGCTTGATGTATTTCACCGCTTGCGGCGGCAATTCCGCCCAAGACCGCGCGCCCATGGTGCTTTCTTTCCAGCCTTGAATCTCTTCGTAAATCGGCTCAACGCGCGCCTGTTCAGCGGAAGATGCGGGGAAGCGATCGATCACCTTGCCGTCAAGACGATAGCCAGTGCAGATTTTGAGCACATCAAAACCGTCCAGCACATCCAATTTCGTCAGAGCCATGCCATGGATGCCCGCGATGATCCCCGCTTGCCGCACCATCACCGCATCGAACCAGCCGCAACGCCGCTTCCGCCCCGTGACGGTGCCAAATTCACGCCCGCGCTGACCCAGTGTTTCACCATCATCGCCGAAATCTTCTGTGGGGAAAGGCCCTGACCCCACGCGGGTGGTGTAGGCTTTGGTGATGCCCAGCACATAGCCCACCGATGACGGCCCAATGCCTGACCCCGCCGCGGCTTGCCCCGGCAAGGTGTTCGATGACGTCACGAATGGGTAAGTGCCATGGTCAATATCGAGCATAACGCCCTGCGCGCCTTCAAAGAGGATGCGGCGGCCTTTGCGGCGGTAATCATCCAAGAGCGCCCAGACTTCGCCCAAATACGGCAGTAATTCGTCGCGCAAATCCGTCAGCATCGATACGATCTCATCCACCGTCACTTCGTCTTCACCGGCGGCACGCAACCAAACATTATGGTGCGCAAGGAGAGCGGCGGTTTTGAACTTAAGCGCGGCCATGTCATAGAGATCGCCCATCCGCAACCCGCGGCGCGCAACTTTATCTTCGTAAGCCGGGCCAATGCCGCGACCCGTGGTGCCAATCTTAGCGTCACCGCGCTGGGCTTCCCGCGCCAAATCAATCCGTTGATGGACCGGCAGGATCATCGGCGCGGAGGTTGAAATCATCAAATTCTGAGGGCTGACCGCAACCCCCTGCCCTTTTAGCGTCGCCATTTCCTTGACCAGCGCGGCGGGGTCGATCACAACGCCATTACCGATCACCGACATTTTACCCGGGCGAACAATCCCCGACGGCAAGAGGCTGAGTTTATATTCGACGCCATCAATCACCAGCGTGTGGCCAGCGTTATGCCCCCCTTGAAAGCGCACCACCACATCCGCCTTTTCCGACAGCCAATCGACGATCTTGCCCTTGCCTTCATCCCCCCATTGGGAGCCAATAACCGCAACATTAGCCATGAAAAAGCCTTTCTAAAACCTTAAGAAATTGAGGTGATTTGCCCATCGATGAGCATATGGGTGCAGTGCCATGACCGCGCTTCGTCTTGAGGGGTCTTGGCATCAAGACTGCCAAAGCGACACAAATGACCCTCCCGCATCTTCGCCACCAACACCGCCAAACCAGCGCTGTGAGGAATA
>CAJXME010000188.1 GCA_913056245.1 uncultured Alphaproteobacteria bacterium
CTTTTGTGAGCCAGCGACAACAACATCAACGCCCCATTCATCGGTTTTAAAATCAATCGAGCCTAGGGAGGAAATTGTATCCACCATCAAGAGCGCCGGATGACCCGCGGCATTCATCGCCGCCCGAACGGCAGGTATATCTGACGTGATGCCAGTGGACGTGTCGTTATGCACAACGCAAACCGCTTTAATGTCGTGGTTCTTATCGGCTGATAATTGCGCGCCAATGGCATCAGCATTTGCGCCCTCACGCCAGTTGCCTTGCATGAAAACAGGATCAAAACCAAGTTTGGTTGCCATATTCTTCCAAAGCGTTGCAAATTGCCCTGTTTCATACATGAGGACTTTATCCCCTTGGGACAGTGTATTGACCAAAGCGGCTTCCCATGCGCCTGTGCCGGAAGCGGGGTAAATCACAATCCTTTGGTTGGTTTTGAAGACCGGTTTCAGGTCTTGCAAAATCCCATAGCCGAGTTCAGCGAAGTCAGGCCCACGGTGGTCGATCACCGAACGATGCATCGCCCGCAGAATACGTTCAGGCGTATTGGTAGGGCCGGGAATTTGTAAAAAATGACGTCCTGATCGCATATTTAATACCAAAAATGGTTGCACTGATTTGATTCAACAGTGAATGTTAAAGAATGAGAGGTCAAGGTCTATGGTCGATTATCAGCGGTTAAAAAAACGAATTGAAGGTCAGGTTCTTGATCAGTCTTTTGATCGGGGCAGATATGCCACCGATGCTTCAATTTATCAGATCATGCCAAAGGCCATTTTGATCCCAAAAAGATGGGAAGATGTTGAGGCCGCCCTTGATTTTGCCAAGTCCGAGGGGATCGCGCTATTGCCCCGAGGGGGTGGCACATCGCAATCGGGTCAGACCGTCAATGATGCGCTTGTTGTGGATTTCACCCAGCATATTAATCAAGTGATTAGTTATGATACTAAAGCTCGACACGCGCCGGTTCAACCGGGGCTGGTGCTGGATAACCTTAATCGTCAATTAAAGGCCGATGGCTGGTGGTATCCTGTTGATGTCTCGACCTCATCACGAGCAACCTTAGGGGGGATGGCGGCCAATAATTCTTGTGGCTCGCGCTCTATTCGTTACGGCAAAATGCAAGATAACGTAATGGGGCTTGAGGCGATGATGGCGGATGGCACATTGCGCGAGTTTGGGCGCGCCGATCAAAACCACAAGATTGACGCTGATCTTATGGCGCTGGCAGCAAGCGAAAAAGATGAAATCTTAAGCCGCTTCCCCAATGTCCAGCGCCGTGTTGGCGGATATAACATTGACGTCCTGTTAAGCGATCAGCCCAATATATATGAACTTCTGATCGGGTCTGAAGGCACATTAGCGATCACCAAATCGATTGATCTGAAATTATCGCCTCTTCTTAAAACAAAAACCCTTGGGGTTTGTCATTTCCCTAGTTTCCATGCCGCGATGGATGCCGCGCAGCATATCGTTAAATTGGGGCCTGTCGCCGTCGAATTGGTTGACCATAATATGATCAAGTTAGGCCGAGATATCCCACAGTTTCGGCCCATCGTTGACAGTTTCGTGCGCGGAAATCCAGAAGCGCTTTTGCTGGTTGAATTTGCTGAAGACCCTGATGAGAACCGCCACCGTCTGACCGCCTTGGGGGATTTAATGGCCGATCTGGGCTTTGTTTGGGATGATCCCGGGAAGGCCGAAGGCGGCGTCGTTGAAGTTGAAGACCCTCAATTCCAAGCGCGGATTTGGAGCGTGCGAACCCAAGGGCTCAATATTATGATGTCGATGCGAAGTGAGGGCAAACCGGTTTCATTCGTTGAAGATTGCGCTGTCCCCCTTGAACATTTAGCCGATTTTACGAGCCGTTTAACGGATGTGTTCCATAAGCATGGCACCGATGGCACATGGTATGCTCACGCGTCGGTGGGGTTGTTGCATGTCAGGCCTGTTTTGAACTTGCGCCAAGACCTTGGACTCAAGCAAATGCGCGCCATTGCTGAAGAGGCTTTTGATTTGGTGGCCAATTTCAAAGGCTCTCATTCTGGCGAGCATGGCGATGGCATTGTCCGATCCGAATTTCATGAAAAAATGTATGGCACCAAAATGGTTCGGATTTTTGAGGCGATCAAAGATCGTTTTGATCCCGATGCCATTCTTAATCCGGGCAAGATCACGCGCTCCCCGAAAATGGATGACCGCAGTTTGACGCGCTGGCCAAAGGATTATGCGGCTCAAAATATAGAGACCGTGTTCGATTGGAAAGATTGGCCCGGGGGGCTTAGTGGTGCCGCGGAGATGTGCAATAACAATGGTGCTTGCCGAAAATCTAAGGGTGGCGTCATGTGTCCATCATTCCGCGTCACGGGCCAAGAAAAAGACTTAACCCGAGGCCGCGCCAATGTCTTGCGCTTGGCGCTGACCGGTCAGTTGGGACGTGAGGCCTTCACCTCTGAAGAGATGGCTGATGCCATGGCGCTTTGTGTGGGTTGCAAAGCCTGCCAATCGGAATGCCCAATGTCGGTCGATATGGCAAAGATGAAAACCGAGGTTCAAGCCGCACGCGTTAAGAAAAAGGGGCTTAGCCTGCGTGATGTGATTATCGCGACATTACCCCGAATGGCGCCCATTGCCGCAACAATAACGCCGCTGGCCAATGCCGCGCTTAAATTAGGGGGGATGATCGGGTTTGACCGCAAACGATCATTGCCAAAATTCCAAAAGCCTTTTCAAAGTCAGTCGAGCAACCCTGATGATGCTGATGTGCTGTTATTTGCCGATACTTTTAATCGTTATTTTGACCCTGAAACCTTGCGGGCAGCCGAACGTGTCATTGCGCGAACAGGCAAAACCGTCGGCGTGGTTTCCGCGCCAGGCCCTGCGCTTTGTTGTGGCCGGACTTATCTTTCAGCAGGCAAAGTTGATCAAGCCATCAAGGAGATGACCCGCACCACCGATGCGTTCAGGAAGGCGCTTGATGCTGGTAAGATGATTGTCGGATTGGAGCCGTCTTGCACCTTGATGTTCCGCGATGAGGCGGTGAATTTGATTCCAAATTGGACCGCTGCCCATGGCGCGAAAATACTAACCTTTGCTGAATATATTGCTGATCACATGCCTGAAGGGCTTAAACTGCCTGATGCCAAAGTGTTGGTTCATGGGCATTGTCACCAAAAATCCATGGGCGTGGCGCAGCATACGGTCAATGCTGTCAATAATATTGCTGGAGCAGAAGCCGAGATGATCGACAGTTCTTGTTGCGGGATGGCGGGTGCCTTTGGGTATCAGGCCGAAACAGCAGATGTGTCTCGGCAAATGGCCGAACTATCCCTTGCGCCCGCCTTGCGCGCCGCATCCGATGACACCATCATTGTTGCCGATGGGTTTTCCTGCCGTTGCCAGATCAAAGATGTCACAACGCGTCAGGCCGCCAGCCTTGCGGTGGTGATCGATCGAGCGTGGTCTAAATGACCGATATCATCACCCAACTCATAGCATCCTTTGACCTTGGCCAAGCCATGTTGCTTGTTGTCATTTTTCTTTTTGCCGCCATTGTTAAAGGCTTTCTTGGCATTGGTTTACCAGCGGCTTCCATGGCTTTTCTAACGCTAGTGATGCCGCCAACAGAG
>CAJXME010000189.1 GCA_913056245.1 uncultured Alphaproteobacteria bacterium
AAGGCCTTGGCCATGTCATGAAAAAGACGGGGGGCTAGAGCGGGGTGATGCCGAATGACATTGAGAAAAACCTGATCCATCCAAAGATCAAGGGGGGTGTGAGGCGATAAATCATAGAGGATACGCCCGTCTTTTAAGCCCGTGATTAGCCGATCGATTTGCTTCTGGATAAAGCCAAACGCATAGCCGCTCGAGGGCCGAATAGCGCCGCCACGACCGCCAATGGCGATGCCGCTCACTTGGTCTTGTTCAATAATCCCCATGGGTATTGCGCCTTGTTCGCGCCGCAGAATGATTTTTTCCGTCACGCCGCAATGGATCGCCAGATAATCGTCAATCGCCTTTTCATAGAAAGCGTCCTCTTCAATCTTCGGGCTAAACATGGTGGATTCGACCAAGGCTTGCGTGGGGGAAAACGGCAACACATAGATGAAATGGATGCCGCGCGATTGATCGCATCGAAAATCCATTAAAATGGCGGTATCGGGATCAAAAACAGGTTTATTGACCTGCACCTCATGGCCAATGAAATGCTGGATCATCATGCCGTCAGGGATGGGATGGGGGCGGTTGTGTAAAATAATGGAGGCGATGACGTCGCCGCTATCTGTGAAAACGCGATCGAGGCTGGAGCTGGTCACCATCTCTTGGATAAATTCAACCCCGTTTTGGCGGGCTTCTTTCTGGCAATAGGACAGCCACGCTTTGCTTTCAAGACAGGTATAGGGGCGGGTGTCGCTGTGATGAGTGACGGCGCCCCTATCGGTGATGATTTGCCAAGCCGGCCATTGTTTTCGCGCCATGGCGGCGGCATCAGCGGTGATATCACTCTTAAAAAAACCCCAAGCGTGATCCTGTCGCTTTGTCTTGCCGTCCATCACGGCGATACGCTGTTGCGGCAAATCTTGGGCTTGCCGCGCCAAGGAGAGACTGGCGCATCCGCCGCCAATCATCAGCAGATCAAATGCGCGATCCTGTTCAGCCATGATCCGTCACAGGATCAATGCTGGGGTTGATCATCGGCAAACCGCTTAAGGGAAGATGCAGAACCGCTTGATGGGGCGGCGGCGATTGAAGCCGCTTGGTCATCAACGGAAGCGCGGCCAGACTGGTCACGGCTTTGGTGGCGGTGGAGGTGATCTGCCGCCCCTGATGCCAAGGCAGACCCCGCGCTTTTAACTGACGGCCAATTTGCCGATAACTGCGGGCGGCGATTAAAATCGCCAAATGCGCGCGCAGGGGCAGATAATTCAACCCCTCAATCCCGCTTCTGTAATAGGTTTCGGCACAATCAAGCAACCGGTCAATCCCAGATTGAACAACCGCGATGGCGTGCTGATCTGTTGTTTTTGCCGCCTTGACCATGTCTTTTGCGGTCATCCCATCAATCCATTGCCCCGGCAGATAGCGCCGCCCCATTTGCGCGTCTTCCAACACATCACGGGCGATATTGGTCAATTGCATGGCGATGCCCAAATCAATGGCAAAGGGAAGGGCGGCTCGCGTCTGGCAACCCAAGATATTGCACATCAGCAGCCCCACCGTCCCCGCCACATGATAGCCATAACGGATCACCTCATCTTCGGTTTCAAAGCCCACCTCGTCTTGATCCATCAACAATCCATCGATCAAGGCCAGAATAATTGGCATAGGCAAATCATAATCACGGATGAAGGGCTGAAAGGCTTGAAAATCTGGGTCATGGATCGGTTGATGCTGAATGAGCGCATCGCGCAGGGTTTGAAGACGATATTCGCCATTGGGCAGATCGCCATCGGCCAGATCATCCAAAAGGCGGCAAAATTGATAAAGTTGAGCCGCAGCGCCACCGCTGGCGTCACCCAGAAATCGTCTCGCCCAATGGAAAGTTTTGCCATTGGCTTTGAGGCTGGCTTCCGCTGGAGAAATCGCCATGTCGGGCATTGGCCGTGTTCCTCTCCCTAATCTTCGAGGCTGATCAAAAAACACTCAGGCGACTGAGGCGCGCCGTTCATCTTCTTTGACCAAAGTTTCCACAACTTTAGCAGAACAAATCACCCCTGGCATCCCTGCGCCGGGATGAGCGCCAGCCGCGGCAAAATACAAATTGGAAATATGCGGGTCGCGGTTGTGATACCGAAACCATGCCGATTGCGAGAAGATTGGCGCAATCGAGAACCCCGTGCCATGCATGGCGCGATAATCCTTTTTGAAATCTTCAGGTGTCATCCAGAAATCTGCGGTGATGCTTTGCGCAATGCCGGGCATAATGGTTTGATCTAAGGCGCTGACGATGCGGTCGCGCAAACGCGGGGCTTCATCCGCCCAATCGACATTGCCAAGCAGATTAGGCACCGGGCAAAGCACATAGAAACTGTCACAGCCTTCAGGGGCAAAACTAGCATCGGTGGCCGTCGGACGATGCACATATAAAGAGAAATCATCCGCCATGATTTTGCGGTCGAAAATATCCTTGAGCAATTCTTTATAACGCGGCCCCATCCAAATGGTGTGATGCGCGACGTCAGGAAAAGTTTTCGTGCTTCCAAAATAAAGCACGTAAAGACCCATGGAATAATGCGTCATCTTTTCCGGCAAGGTTTTCTTCATTTTCTGATGCGGCGGCGGCATCATCTGACTGTAGATGGTGGGCGGATCACCGTTGCAGATCACGCGATCAGCCTTGAACACCTCACCATCCATGGCGATGGCACCCGTGGCAAGACTGCCTTCAATGGTAATGCGATCAATATCAACGCCAAGGCGAATATTAACCCCCGCGCGTTCCATCAATTTATTCAATTCAAGCACCAATTTGCCAGTGCCGCCCATGGCAAACCATACCCCCCAGCGTCTTTCCAGATAATGGATGAGCGTATAAATCGAGGTCGTGGTGAAGGGATTGCCGCCCACCAAAAGCGGATGGATGGAAAAAGCCTGCCGCAAAAGCGGATGCTTGATATGGCTATTGACCAATTGCGCGACGGTCATATAACTGCGCAATTTCAGCAAGGATGGCACTTGCTTCATCATGGTCATAAATTTCGTGAAGGGGCGATCCGCCAATTGTTCAAAGCCAATATCAAAAATATCTTTTGACGCTTTCAGCAATTGATCATAGCCGTCTTTATCGGCTGGGTTAAAACGATCGATTTCATCCATGGTGTCGTCGATACTGGCGCGGTAGTCAAATTGCTCACCATTATTGAAATAAAAGCGATACCAAGGATCAAGAGGGACAAACTCCACATGATCTTCTCGCTTTTCGCCAAAAAGTTCAAAGAGTTCATCAAATAAGAAAGGCGCGGTCACCACGGTCGGCCCCGCGTCATGGCGAAAGCCGCCTTTTTCAAAGACTTGCGCGCGGCCGCCAATCGCCTCAAGACGATCAACAAGCGTCACCTCATAACCAAGGGCACGCATCCGCAAGGCCGAAGCAATGCCGCCAAAGCCCGCTCCAATCACGAGCGCGGATTGGCCGTTGGGATTTGGGATTTTTGTCGTCATGGGTCTTCTCATGCCGCTTTCAGGCTTAAAAGAGGTTATTCGGCTGCGTGTTGAATGCTTTCCGCGCAGACTTTAGCCAACAATTGCTGAACTGGATTGACAATTTGTACCAATTCGTCAGGA
>CAJXME010000190.1 GCA_913056245.1 uncultured Alphaproteobacteria bacterium
GCCGACGCCCACCGAGGCCGACATCCCACTGCCCAACGTTGCGAGAAGAGTGTGCAGCCAGGCCTTTCTGGGTGGGTCGGGACCTTCGCCCGTAGGCGATCGCTGACCCGGGCCGAACACTTGGGCGCAGCTCTCAGCACGAAGAGGAGTGGATTGTGCGCTGGCGACTGATGTTGGCCGCGGTGAGTGTCGTTGGGTTGCTTGCGGCTGTCTTGCTTTTGATCGTGCTCATATTTTTCAAAGGCGAGAAGGGGGAAAATGAATATGGCCCTAACCCTTTGGATGAATACGGTGATAAGGAAGAGACGCCTAAAACCCCCTAACCCCTCACCTTTCTCCCCCTCACCCTTCGCGGATGGCGGTCATGGCTTGTTGGCCGTGGTGGTTGCGGGCTTCGGCTTGGGTGCCGTCGTCATTGAGGCATAGGCTCACCCGCCGGTTGGCGAAAAGCGCTTGCGTGCCGCGGAATTTGAACCGCGTGATCGCCGCCCCCTCACCGCGCATCGCGGGGATAAACGAAACCCCCTCCGGCGTCAGATTGGCGAGCATCATCGCCGTGAACGGCCCATGGGTGATCAGATCAGGGTAATGTTCCGTCTCGCGGCAATGCTGCAAATCATAATGAATGCGGTGGCCATTCCAAGTCAGCGCCGAAAACCGAAAGAGCTGCACCGGCTCCGGCAACCAGACCTCGCGTTCCGTCAGCGTGTCATCCCCCGCCAAGGGGATGCTGTCCGGCGCAGGCGTTGAAGCGGCCTCGCGATAAACGATGGTGCGCTTTTCTTGGACTTGCCCCGATGCGCTTTCCATCAGCCGATCGACGGTGACGAAAATCAGCGGGCCGGTCTTGCCCTCTTTGGCTTCGATCTGGCGGATGATGGATGAGCGTTTGACCCGCTCGCCGGATTTCATCTGCCCCTCAAAGCGCATATCGCCTGCCGCCCACATGCGGCGATGAAAATTGCCCGCTTGGCTGACATCGGGGATAAACCGCCCCAGGATTTCATGGCCATCCTTGTCGATCCGCGCGGCGTCAGACGCGTTATTGGCAAAGAACAGGTGAAACAGTGGCGGCAAGCCCGCGCCTTGGGCACGCGCGGCGGCTTCGCCTTCTTCCCCAAGCCCCAGCATCGCGGCGGCTTGCGCCAAACGCGTTTGGTCAATCACGTCTTCGGCGTCTTCGCGGCGGCCAATGGCATCTTCAAACATGGGCGGCTCCTTCAAGCGGCTTGATCGGTTGAGTTTTCACGGCTTTGATCATACCACCCTTGGGGCAAAAGGGCAGATCAAATCCGAGATTTTGCTGGCCTTTTTCGCGATAAGCGCGTATGCATCGCCCATATTCCCAACCTTCAGGATCATCTTATGGCACCGAACCTTCGCAATATCGCCATCATTGCCCATGTTGACCACGGCAAAACCACGCTGATCGACAGCATCATGAAACAATCGGGCATGTTCCGCGACAACCAGCAGGTGTCGGAACGGCTCATGGATAGCGGTGATCTGGAAAAAGAACGTGGGATCACGATTTTGGCTAAGCCGACCTCGATCGCGTGCAAAGATGCTTCAGGGCAAGACGTGCGCATCAACATCATCGACACGCCCGGCCACGCTGATTTCGGTGGTGAGGTCGAGCGCGTCCTGCATATGGCCGATGGCGTCATCTTGCTCACCGATGCCGCGGAAGGGCCGATGCCGCAGACCAAATTTGTGCTGGGCAAGGCGCTGGCGCAGGGGCTGAAACCGATCGTCATCATCAATAAAATTGACCGCAGCGACGCTCGCCCCGAAGCCGTGGTCGATGAAGTCTTTGATCTCTTCGTCGCGCTCGATGCCAATGACGCGCAATTGGATTTCCCCATTCTCTATGCCTCTGGCCGCGACGGCTGGTGCGTCCGTGATCTGTTGGAGCCGCGCGACAATCTCGCGCCGTTGATCGAGGTCATCCTTGATCATGTGGCGCCGCCGAACCTGCCGGAAGATCAGCCCTTTGCCATGCTCGCGACCTTATTGGATAAAGACCCGTTCCTCGGCCGTTGCTTGACGGGGCGAATTGTGCAAGGCGTCGCCAAGGTCAATGACAGCGTTAAAGCGATTAATCTCGAAGGCAAAGTGGTCGAACAAGGGCGGCTGACCAAATTGCTCCGCTTTGAAGGCACGCAGCGGGTGCCTGTCGATAAAGCCTATGCGGGGGATATCATCTGCATCGCTGGGCTGGCGAAAGCATCGGTGGCGGATACGATTGGCGCGCCGAGCCTCACCGCGCCGGTCGCTTCAACCCCCATCGACCCGCCGACCATGTCGGTCACCATCATGGTCAATGACAGCCCCTTGGCGGGACGTGAGGGCAAGAAAGTCACCTCCACCATGATCCGCGAACGCCTGCTCGCCGAAGCCGAAACCAATGTTGCCATCACCTTCCAAGAAAGCGCGGGCAAAGACGCGTTTGAAATCGGCGGCCGCGGGGAATTGCAACTCGGCGTCTTGATCGAAACCATGCGCCGTGAAGGTTTTGAGATGACCGTGTCTCGCCCTCAAGTGCTGCTGCGTCATGAAAATGGCCAGAAACTCGAGCCGATCGAAGAAGTCATCATCGATGTTGATGATGAATATTCCTCGACGGTGATCGATAGCCTCAATCGCCGCAAGGCGGAGATGATCGATATGCGCCAAGCGGGGGCGGGCAAAACACGGCTCACCTTCCACGCGCCATCACGTGGGCTGATCGGTTATCAATCGCGGTTCTTGACGGATACCCGCGGCACCGGCGTGCTCAACCGCTTGTTCCATGACTACGCCCCTTGGCGCGGTGAGATTCAAGGCCGCCGCAATGGCGCGTTGATCTCCAATGATCAGGGTGAGGCGGTGGCCTATGCGCTCTTCAATTTGCAGGATCGCGGCATGATGTTCATCGACCCGCAACAGCCGGTTTATCAAGGCATGATCATCGGCGAGCATAGCCGCGATAACGACCTCGAGGTGAACCCGCTTAAGGGCAAAAAGCTGACCAACGTGCGCGCCAGCGGCACCGATGATGCCGTGCGCCTGACGCCGCATATCAACTTTACCCTCGAAGAGGCGATTGCCTATATCAACGACGATGAATTGGTCGAGGTCACGCCGCAATCGATCCGCCTGCGCAAGCGCTATCTCGACCCGCACGAGCGCAAGCGCATGTCGAAACAAGCCTAAAAAACAGCAGGTTACGGGGCGATCATCACACGCCCTGTAACCTGCAGCCTGCCCTCGCGCAGCTGCGCCACAATCATCTCGCCTGATCGCGCGCCAACCCCCGTCAGCGCCCGAATATTCACCTGATGCGTCACCAGCAGCAGGCGTTTTCCGGCATTGTCTTGCACCAATCGCATGGCGGCCTGCATTTGTGCGGCCTCTGCCCCGTAGTTTTGGAAAAACGAATTTAGCGCTGGGTGCTCTTGCACCTGGCCCAGGGCCAACAGCTGTGCCGTATCGCGGCAGCGGCACCATTGGCTGGAAAACACCTGATCGAACTGAATAGATCGGGCCGCCAACATCTGGCCAATCGCCTGCGCCTGTG
>CAJXME010000191.1 GCA_913056245.1 uncultured Alphaproteobacteria bacterium
TTGTTCGATCGGGTAGCGCGCCGCAATCGCCGCGATCACCTCATCCACCAAAACTTCCGGCGCTGACGCCCCCGCTGATATGCCAATCACCAGCGCTGGGTCAACCTGATCCCATGGAATGAACCGAGCATCCGCGATCAATTGCGCGGCCTGAGCGCCGCTGCGCAGGGCGACATCGACCAAACGCTGGGAATTGGATGAATTTTCAGCCCCGATCACCAAGACCAAATCCGCATCCTCTGCGATGGCTTTGACGGCTTGCTGACGATTGGTGGTGGCATAGCATATGTCTTCGCCGCGAGGGCCTTTCATATGGGGGAAACGCTCTTTCAAAATGCCAATGATTTCCGCCGTGTCATCCACCGATAACGTGGTCTGGGTCGCAAAGGCAAGCGGCATGCCTTCAGGCGGCGTCACCTGCCGCGCATCATCGGCGGTTTCGATCAGCGTCATCTCGCCTTCGGGGACTTGCCCCATCGTGCCTTCGACTTCAGGGTGACCGCCATGGCCGATCAACAGAATATGATAGCCGTCACGGGTATGACGATGGGCCTCGATATGCACTTTCGTGACCAGAGGGCAGGTCGCGTCGACGGCGACCATATTGCGGCGTTGCGCTTCCGCCACCACGGATTTTGCCACCCCATGGGCGGAAAAGACCACCGGCGCGTCATTGGGAATTTCATCGAGTTCGTCAACAAAAACCGCACCTTTCGCGGCCAGCCCATCAACGACAAATTTATTATGGACAATTTCATGGCGGACATAAACCGGCGCGCCAAATTTTTCGAGCGCCACTTCAACAATCTTAACCGCGCGATCAACACCGGCGCAGAACCCGCGCGGTCCCGCCAATCGAATCGTTTTGGTTTGAGCCGTGGATGGAGATGTTTGATGCGTTTCGACCATGCCCTGTTTTGCTTGAAGTTTTGGCTGTGGTCAACTTGAAAGACGGATCGAAAGCGGATACTGTCATGGCAGTGACATTTAACCTGATCTATATAGAGGATGCGCTGGCATGATGGGAATCCGCTCCATTTCAAGATTTACGGTGGCCGGGCTGGCGCTATTAGGGCTTTCCGCTTGCTCCACCTTCGAGCCTGAATACACCGCTTGCCCTGACGTCAAAGCCGTCGAAGGCGCGGAAAACATTGTCATGGCATCCCCCGCAACGGGTCACGCCATTACGGTTCGTTTTGATGATGTCTTGGCGAAATGCGTGGCGCGTGGTGATGGCTATGACCTGAAACTGGATTTCGCCGTGGTCATGCGCCGAGACTTAAGCCTCTATGGCAAGGTCGAAGAAGTGCCTTTTGATCTGACCTTGGCTTTTATTGACGCGGATGATCAGGTGGTGGCGCGGTCAGAGCATCGCTTCACGGGTTATATTCCGGGGATGATCGCCGCCTCACGGCCGTTGTTTAGCCTCAACGATGAAATCCCAAGCGGCACGCGCGTCGTGATGGGATTGGGCCGAAAGATCGAAGCCGAATAACCAACGCCCCGCCATAAAAAACCCGCCAGAAGGCGGGTTTTATAAGATAAGCCAAAGGGATTATCCCAATTTCTTAAGCTTCTCGATATCCGATTGAACCAGCGACACAGCGGCTTTTTGATCGAGTTTTTCTTTGATCAATTCGCCAGCGGCGGCAGTGGCCAATTCAGCGGCGCGGTGGCGCAATTCAGCCACCACTTCGGCTTCCATGGCTTTGATCTTGGCCGCGGCCTGATCTTCTTTGCGCTGGATTGAAGCGGCGGCGGCTTTTTCCGCGTCTTGGCGAATTTTATCAGCCGCAGCCATCGCATTGGCCGTGATTTGTTCGGCTTGATCGGCGGCTTCACGGCTGAGTTTTTGGTATTTCTTCAACTCCGCCTGTGCTTCTTCACGCAAGTTGCGAGCCTCATCAAGATTGGTCTTGATGTCTTCGGCGCGTTTGTCCAGCATTTCGCTCAGGGCAGAGCCTGCTTTTTTCCAGACAAGGCCGACGAAAGCCACAAAAGAGATTGCGACCCATACGCCTTCGTTAATCAGTGGTCCATTTTCAGCAGCCATTAGTTCTGCTCCATTGCTGGCATCGATTTTGCCGCGTTTTTCACCGCTTTTTTCGCGTCCGTCTTGGTCACTTTAATGCCCGCTAGGCTTGCGGCGGCATCGATGGCTGAGGCCGAGGCAACATCATCCAACTCCGCCAGCGCGGCTGCACGGGATTCCATGATTTTGGCTTCGGCTTTAGCCACTTTGCTGGCCAGACGCTTATTGACATCAGCGTTCTTTTCTTCGGCTTCGAGTTTGGCTTTAGCCAGCGTCGCACGGGTTTTTTCCGCCGCGTCACTCCGAGCATCCGCCAAGTTCTTTTCAAAAGCCAAACGCATATCTTCGGCTTCTTGAGCCGATTGCCGCGCCCGTTCCATATCGTCTTCAAGGCGGCTATGCCGTTCTTCAAGAACCGATCCGATCTTAGGCGTGACGACACGCGACATCAAAATATAAGCAAGGGTAAACGATACCGCCAGCCAGAATATTTGCGTCGGCCAAGTGGTGAAATCAAGCTGAGGCAAGCCTCCGCTTCCACCATCGCCTTCCGCAAAAGCCGGTGATGCCATCACGGCGAGGGCAAATGCCGATACCGTTGATTTTAGCGCAACAGAATGTGCCATAACGGTGTCCCCGTCCTAGTGTTTCATTCGTTCTAAAAAAGCAGCGCGGCCATGCCGCGCCACGATGATTAGAATACGAACAACAGAAGGAGGGCAACAACCAACGCGAAAAGCGCGATGGCTTCAGTCAACGCAAACCCGAGAATGCCGATGCCAAAAACATCGTTACGTGCAGATGGGTTGCGGGCAATTGAGTTCACCAGCGAGGAGAAGATGTTACCAATACCGATACCAACCCCAAGCAGTGGGAGAACAGCAATACCAGCACCAATCAGTTTTGCAGCTTCAGCTTCCATAATCCATATCCTTCCTAGATTTAATGTTGGATCATTGACCGCCTTTCGGCGGATTAGTTTTACGTTACCCCTAGTGTAGATGCAACGCGTCGTTCAAATACATGCAGGTCAGAATTGTAAACACATAGGCTTGCAAACCCGCAACAAGCACTTCAAGGCCGGTCAGGCCAATCAACGCAAGAAATGGCAGGATTGACCCCGCAACAGCAATACCGCCGGCGCCAGTGATCATCACGGCAAGGCCAGCAAACACTTTCAGCATTGTGTGTCCAGCCAGCATATTGGCGAACAGACGAACCGAAAGGCTCACAGGGCGGACAAAATAAGAAATAACCTCAATGATGATGAGGAAAGGGATTAACACTTTCGGCGCGCCCGGCGGCACGAAAAATGAGAAGAAATGCATGCCGTGCTTGATCAAGGCCACCAAAGTCACGCCCACGAAAATAAACGCCGCCAAGACGAAGGTCACGACAATCTGGCTGGTGAAAGTGTAGGAATAAGGGATCAAACCAAGCATATTGCCAAACAGCAAGAAGACGAAGAGGGTGAAGACGAAGGGGAAGTAAGGACGACCTTCATTGCCGACATTGCTTCGCACCAT
>CAJXME010000192.1 GCA_913056245.1 uncultured Alphaproteobacteria bacterium
CCACCGGCGAATTGGCTGCCAAATGAAGGATTTTCGGATCTGCATCTGAGATTCATCCCGGATGAATCCCGTCAGGATGAAGGTGTCCTCCTCAAACTTCATGCCCTCAAGGCAATGTCTCCATTGGGCCGGGGATGTTGTGGTTGGCGTGAAGCTAGTGCTTCTGATTGCAATGATGGGGGCTGTGTCTTTTCAAAAAGGTCTTGGCGCGATCCACGCCATGAGCCACCCGATTGGCGCTGTTTTCAACACCCATCACGGAACCACCAATGCCGTCTGCATGCCTGCCGTGCTTGAACTGAACGCCTCTGTTATCCGCGACCGCTTTGATAAAGCCACCGGATATCTTGGTGTTGAGGGTGGGTTTGAAGGTTTCAAGGCTTTTGTTCAAGGTTTTAACGACTCCTTCGCCATCCCCCGGACTTTGGCAGAACTTGGGGCAGATGCGTCCCGGATGGACGACCTGATCACCATGGCTTTGGATGATCCATCCTGTGGCGGCAACCCGGTACCACTTGACCGGCAGAATCTGAAACAGCTTTTTGAACGTTCCTTCTGATCACCAGGGCATCACAAAGCGAAGCGGAGTTTTACGACGAGATATCGCAGAAATTCTCTGCGATATCTCTTTTGCAAGACCAAACCTTTGTCCTTGAACTTGTTGCTAAAAAGGCCGAAGGTTTAGGGAGGTCAGCAGGGGTTTTTAATGCTTCAGCGTATTCAGCATAAATCTGTTAAAGATATCTTTATTAATATCAGTCACTTCCTTGACCATTTCATGATGTTGATCTTTGCCAAGGCCGCGTACGATGCCGCCCGGCATTTTGGCATTGGGTATCAGGATATTATCAGCTATGGCACGTTGGGCTTTGTTCTTTTTGGAGCAATGGCGCCTATTTCAGCCAAACTTGCTGACCGATATTCCCGATCATTGATGATGGTTGTTTTTCATTTCGGAATTGGCGTTGCCGCCATTGTGACAAGCTTCGCTCAGACACTCAATCAAATGATGGCTGGGCTGGCCCTGATCGGAATATTTGCCTCCATTTTTCATCCGGTGGGCATTGCTATGCTGTTGCGGCGTGAAGGTAGGGTCGGCATCAGACTCGGCATTAACGGCGTCTTCGGCAATATGGGTGTTGCCGCCGCGCCACTGATTATCGGCCTGCTGCTGCTTGTCGGGGACTGGCGGGCAAGTTTCTGGATCTGCGGGGCATTCTGTCTCGTTTACGGGGTTATCTTTCTCATCGCGCTGAAGCCTCAAGTTGAAACCTCTTCATCTCAAAAAAACTCAGGTCAGGCGGTTTCCGGCTTTGCCGAAGGATGGCTTCGCGCGCTCATGGCCCTTGCGCTATCCACCACCGCGGGCGGATTCATCTTTGGCGCCATGACTTTTCTGGTGCCAAGGTATTTCGAGATTTCCATGACCCAGGTCAGCGTTTCGGTTGCCGTGACAGGTCTTCTGGCTTCGATCGTCTATGCCATCGCCTCCTTTGCGCAGATTGGCGTGGGCTGGCTGATAGATCGAGTTTCCCCTCGCATCGTGCTTTTCAGCATGGCCGTCGGACAAGGTATTTTTCTTTACGCAGCTTCGCAATTCACTGATCTTGCGCTGATGGCCGTCATGATCATGGCTATGAGCTTTGTCTTTGGGCAAATCCCGATAACAGACGCCATCATGGTGCGATATGTTCCCGATGAATGGAGAACACGCATACTCAGCATCAAGTTTCTGCTTAATCTTTCGGTTGGGGCCAGTGTCCTGCCCCTTTGTGCGCTGTTGCTTCAGAACGGCTATTTGATGGCTGATCTGTTCCTGATTATGAGCGCAATAGCTGTATTAATTATGGCCGCGGCACTGTGTCTTCCCAGTTTGGAAGGAGCAAAGGAACTTCAGGAAAAAAATGCCTGAGCTCCTTTGCCAAAATTAAAACTATCAGCTGCCGCTTGAACCAACCTGCTCCCATTCTGGCACCCAGGATGGGTAGCTTGAGCAACCTGCGGCACCAAAAAGTGTCAAGATGAATGCCAATGATGTGCTGGACGTATTGTTTGGTCTGATCTTAAAGCGTGGAAAGCCAAAATTCATTCGATCCGACAACGGCCCTGAGTTCATTGCTAAACATCTTCAAACTTGGCTCAGAAAAGTGGGCATTGAACCAATCCAAATCTATCCAGGCTCACCTTGGGAGAACGGCTATAACGAACGCTTCAATGGCACGTTACGGAACGAAGTGTTAAATGCGGAGTGGTTTTGCACTGTCCATCAAGCCCAAACGGCAATCAATGTCTGGCTTCGCCGATACAATCACATCAGGCCGCATCACGGTCTGAATATGCAACCTCCAGTACCTGAAACACTAATAGAGAAAGCGAAAAATACCGGTACAGAAAATTGGGGCTAGACAATGCGGGATCAGATATGCGCCACCCCGGCACATCCAGTCTCACCACAAAACGCTGAACCACCCGCGCAATCCGGCGAACCAAGCCTGAACATCTGCCGCACTGATCGCCGCAACCGGCGTCGCGCCTGCAGAAGCCAGCACAGATTTAGGTAAAAAGCTCTTTCCAACGATGGCAGGCAACGTCATGCTCAGTCTCGACGGTTTCAAGTATTGGCTCAGCTGATTTGCAGATATCGATGGCGTGGGGGCAACGGGTGTGGAATTTACATCCTCGCGGCTGGTTGGTGGGTGAAGGCATCTCTCCTTCCAGTTTCTGCGCCTTGCCACGATCATCAGGATTGAGCGACGGGATCGCGGAAAACAACGCCTTGGTATAGGGATGCTTGGGTGCCGCAAAAAGCTTTCGTGTCGGTGCGATTTCAACGAGCCGGCCAAGATACATGACCGCCACATGGTCACAGGTATGCGCAACGACGCTCAAATCATGGCTGATGAACATGAAAGTCAGCCCCATTTCTGCCTGAAGCTGTTTGAGCAGATTGAGTACATCGGCCTGGATGGAGACATCAAGGGCCGCTACCGCTTCATCGGCGATAATGAACTGAGGCCCGGAAACAAGAGCACGGGCAATCGAGATGCGCTGGCGTTGGCCGCCGGAAAAGGCATGGGGAAAGCGCCGCAAATGCTCAAGATTAAGCCGGCACTTATCCGCAATCTCGCGCACCCGTGCATCGGTTTCCTCACGCGAGGCCGTGATGTTCATCACTTCCAGCGGCTCGGCGATGATGTCGCCGACCGACATCCGCGGTGAGAGCGATCCGAACGGGTCCTGAAACACGATTTGCATGTCGCGGCGCCGGTGTCGAAGCTGCCGCGTGCGCCAGCCGTTCACATCCTGGCCCATAAAACGCAGATCGCCCGATGAGCCTATGAGCCGCATCATTGCCAGCGCCAACGTGGTTTTGCCTGAACCGCTTTCACCGACAATGCCCAGAGTTTCCCCAGAACGAACACTGAGCGTTGCGTCATTCACCGCTTTGACATACCCAACCGTTCGTTTCAGAAAGCCTCGCTGGATCGGGAACCAAACCTTCAAGTGCTCGGTCCGCGCAACCTCTTCGGCATTCGACGCGACC
>CAJXME010000193.1 GCA_913056245.1 uncultured Alphaproteobacteria bacterium
TGAACAATATTTCAAGATTGATGCGGCCGAATCGCGTCAATCCATCACGATGACATCTGGTGCCTCGAGGTAGAGTAAATGGCAGCGACAGTAGAAACAATTCGTCAAGTTGAAGAAGCGACAGGCAAATATAAATATGGCTTTGTCACGGATATCGAAGTCGACAAAGCCCCGAAAGGCTTGAACGAAGACACGATCCGTTTGATCTCGGCCAAGAAAAAAGAGCCGGAATGGATGCTGGAACTTCGGCTGAAAGCCTATCGCCATTGGTTGACCATGGACGAACCCGATTGGGCGAAATTGAATTATCCCAAAATTGATTATCAGGACATCCACTATTACGCCGCGCCGAAAAAGGCTGACGGCCCTAAAAGTCTGGATGAAGTCGACCCTGAACTGCTGAAAACCTATGAAAAACTCGGAATCCCTTTGAAGGAACAGGAAATGCTGGCGGGGGTTGCCGTCGATGCGGTGTTTGATTCTGTTTCCGTTGCTACCACCTTTCGGGAAAAACTGGCTGAAGTAGGGGTGATCTTCTGCCCGATTTCAGAAGCCATCCAAAACCATCCGGAGATGGTCAAAAAATACCTTGGATCGGTTGTGCCGCATGGCGATAATTATTTCTCGGCGCTGAACGCGGCGGTCTTCACCGATGGTTCTTTTGTCTATATTCCAAAAGGCGTGCGTTGCCCCATGGAATTGTCGACCTATTTCCGCATCAATGAAATCAACACCGGTCAGTTTGAACGAACCTTGATCATTGCCGATGACGAAAGTTATGTGTCTTACCTTGAAGGCTGCACGGCCCCGCAACGCGATGAAAATCAGTTGCATGCCGCGGTGGTGGAATTGGTGGCCATGACTGATGCTGAGATTAAATATTCAACGGTTCAGAACTGGTATCCCGGCGATGAAAACGGCAAGGGCGGCATTTATAACTTTGTGACGAAGCGCGGCGCTTGCCGTGGGGATCGCTCCAAGATTTCCTGGACTCAAGTGGAAACAGGATCGGCCATCACCTGGAAATACCCTTCCTGCATTTTGCAAGGCGCTGATTCCATCGGTGAGTTTTATTCCGTGGCGGTGACCAATAACGCTCAACAAGCGGATACCGGCACGAAGATGATACATATTGGCCCTCGCACCAAATCGACCATCATCGCCAAAGGGATTGCCGCTGGTAAATCCGACAGCACTTATCGCGGTCTTGTGCGGATGATGCCCGGGGCTGAAGGTGGGCGTAACTTCACCCAATGCGACAGTTTGCTGGTGGGGGATAAATGCGGCGCGCATACCGTGCCATACATCGTTTCGCGCAACCCATCAGCGCGCATTGAACATGAGGCCACCACCTCACGAATTTCCGAAGACCAGATGTTCTATTGCCTGCAACGAGGCATGACTGAAGAAGACGCTGTGTCTTTGATTGTAAACGGCTTCTGCAAAGAAGTGATGAAAGAACTTCCGATGGAATTTGCGGTTGAGGCTCAAAAACTCATCGGCATTTCCCTTGAAGGCAGTGTTGGATAAGGACAAAACCATGGCTTTACTTGAAATAAAAAATCTTCACGCCTCAATTGGCGATACTGAAATCCTGAAGGGCATTAACCTGACCATCAATAAAGGCGAAGTGCATGCCATTATGGGGCCGAACGGTTCTGGCAAATCTACGCTGAGTTATGTGCTATCCGGCCGCGATGGTTATGAGGTTACGGGCGGCGATATTCTGCTTGATGGAGAATCGATCCTTGAATTGGAAGCCGATGAACGCGCGCGGGCAGGGATGTTCTTGGCGTTTCAGTATCCCGTCGAATTGCCGGGCGTAGGCGGAATGTCCTTTTTGCGCGGGGCGGTGAATGCCCGCCGTCGTGACGCCGGTGAAGACGATATCGACAATCTGGAATTTGTTAAAATGGTGCGCTCGAAAGCCGCTAGCCTTGGCATCAAAGACGAGATGCTCAAACGCGCTGTTAATGTTGGGTTTTCTGGCGGTGAAAAGAAACGCTATGAAATCCTGCAAATGGCGATGCTTGAGCCGTCCATGGCGATCCTTGATGAAACCGATTCCGGCCTTGATGTGGACGCGCTGAAAATTGTTTCTGAAGGCGTGAATGCCCTGCGCGGCGATCATATTGGCATGTTGGTGATCACCCATTATCAACGCTTGCTTGACCATATCGTGCCGGATCATGTCCATATCTTGGCCGATGGTCGTATCTTACAGTCGGGCGACAAGTACTTAGCTTTAGAAGTTGAAAAGACTGGATATTCAGGGTTTATCAATGCTGCATGATCAATTGAAATCTCGCTTAAGCGATAGCGCGACTTTGCCGGTTTCAGCCGCTGCAGCGGAACGGTTTATAGCGGGCGGTTTCCCAAAACCCACGGAAGAAGCGTGGCGTTTCACCAATTTGAACGCGCTGGGCAATCGTGATTTTAGCCCCATGCCCGATGCGCTCTTGGATCAGGCATCTGTCCTTCCTGATGGCAAGCGATTGGTCTTCTATAACGGCGTCCTACAGCCGCATTTATCCACCGATTTACCGGCTGGCGCGTCTTTTGCCTCGCTTGCGGATGATGCTGAATTGCTGGCGCGGTTGGATGATGACCGGCTTAGCGGCCATGCGATTGCCAATCTTTCCGTCGCGATGATGACCTCTGGCCTTGGTTTGCGGGTCAAAGGGGCGGTGAGTGAGCCGATCCATCTGGTTTTCCGCAATGATGGCGCGGATCAATCGAGCCATGCGGTGATTGTGCTGGATATCGCTGATGATGCGGAAGCGACCTTGATCGAACATCACCATGGCCAAGGCGAGGGGCTATCGGCGCCGATTATGGTTGTTCGTGTTGGCGCGTCGGCGACATTCCACCATGCCCGTGTGCAAAACGAAGACGACTACCGCAATCATCTGGCGGTCATGGCCATGGATATTGAAGAATCCGGCCGGTATAACGCGCTTTCGGTGCAAACGGGGAGCGCATTATCGCGTGTGGAAAACCGCATCGCGCTGGTGGGGGAACATGTCGATATGGCGATGACCACGCTTTATTTGGCGCGCCAAGATCAAGTGATGGATGTGACCACGCTGGTTGATCATCAAAAACCGAATTGCACGTCTCGCCAGATCGTTCGCGGCGTGTTGGATGACCAAGCCAAAGGGATTTTCCAAGGCAAGGTGATTGTAGCGCGTGATGCCCAGAAAACCGACGGCAATCAAATGAGCCGAACCTTGCTGCTGTCGCGCAAATGCGAGGCAGACGCAAAACCAGAATTGGAAATCTACGCCGATGATGTCGCTTGCTCGCACGGCGCCACCGTGGGCGAGATTGACGACAATCATCTGTTCTATTTGATGAGCCGCGGCATCAGCAAACAAGACGCTCGGCAAATGCTGATCGAAGCCTTTTTGGCCGATGTCTTAGACGATATTGACCATGACGCCATGAAGGCGCCGGCGCTTGAATGCGTTTCCGCTTGGTTGATCACGCTTGGGGAGCGGTCGTGATGGATCAATCCCCCTTATCGCCCATGG
>CAJXME010000194.1 GCA_913056245.1 uncultured Alphaproteobacteria bacterium
CGAGGCATAGAAGTTCAAGTCTGTAATGCGAATATGGGGGCCTTTTAACGGCCCCCATTTTTATTGGCTGGCTCTCGGACCCGCGCTGACGATCGAGTCGCTGATATCGAACTGCGCGATATTATCGACGAACAGCTTGGCAAGCTTTTCGGCTTGTCGATCGTAGGCTTCATCGTCAGCCCAGCTCGCCCTTGGATTGACGAATTCTGCTGCCACCCCGGGAATTTCAGTTGGGAAATCGAGGTTGAGTGACTCGATATGCTGGGTTTCCACATCAAGCAAGGCGCCACTTTGCGCAGCAGCAACCACAGCTCGCGTCACCGGGATGGGAAATCGATTGCCCTTGCCCTCTACGCCGCCTGAACCGCCAGTCCAGCCTGTGTTTATGAGGTAGACCTGCGAACCGAAGTCTTCAATGCGCTTCATCAGCAGGTCGGCATAGTCCTGTGCGGGCCGCGGCATAAAGGGCGCGCCAAAGCAGGTTGAAAAGGTTGGATGAATGCCAGCCTCTGCACCTAGTTCGGTTGAGCCTACCCGGGCGGTGTAGCCTGAAAGAAAATGAAAAGCGGCGGCTTCCTTTGATAAAAGGCTGACCGGTGGCAGTACGCCCGAGACATCACAGGTGAGGAAGATGACACATTTGGGCTCGCCACCTGTATTGGTCGCAGAGCGCTTCTTGACGTGATACAGCGGATAACAACATCGGCCATTTTCGGTCAATGTCGTATCTGAATAGTCCGCAATGCGGTCATCGTTTAGGGCAACGTTTTCAACAATTGCGCCAAAGCGGATGGCCTCCCAAATGACAGGCTCGTTCTTGTGGCTCAGGTTAATGGTTTTGGCGTAGCAGCCGCCTTCAAAATTGAACACGCCATGATCATCCCAGCCGTGTTCGTCATCGCCGATGAGCATTCGATTTGGATCGGCGGAAAGCGTGGTCTTGCCCGTGCCAGACAAGCCAAAGAACAAGGCGACATCGCCATCTTTGCCCATATTGGATGAACAATGCATGGAAGCGATGCCTTTTTGCGGCAGAATATAATTCATCAGCCCGAATAGGCCTTTTTTCATTTCGCCGCCATACCAAGAACCTGCAATCAATTGCATGTTTTCCGTCATATTGAAGGCGATGAAGGTTTCGGAATTCAGCCCGTGTTTTTGGAAATCAGGGTTGGTGGTTTTAGACGCGTTGACGACGGTGAAATCAGGTTTGAAATTGGCCAATTCTTCGTCACTGGGGCGGATAAACATATTGGTGACAAAATGCGCTTGCCACGCCACTTCCATCACAAAGCGCACCGCCAAGCGATTCTCAGCGCTGGCGCCGCAGAACCCGTCGACGACATAAAGCGTCTTATTCGACAATTGCTTCATGGCAATTTTTTTCAATTCGCCCCAAACGTCAGGGGTGATCGGTTTGTTGTCATTAACGACATCACCGGTCCACCAAAGCGTGTCTTTGGTGGTGTCATCTTTGGTGATGAATTTATCTTTGGGTGAGCGGCCGGTGTATTGGCCGGTCAGCACATTGACCGCGCCCATATTGCTGAGTTGACCGCGCTCAAACCCTTCCAAATTAGGATCGAGTTCATGTTCATAGAGCATGTCATAGCTGGGATTGTGATAGACAGTTTGAACGTCTTCAATGCCAATGGATTGAAGGTAAGCGGTGAGGTCAGCAGTCATGTTATTAAATATTCCCTTGAAACCAGTCTTCGAATGCACTCGATTGATGAACAATAAAAATCCATTTACGACCTGTAAATAGATAATATCGCTTCTTTAGCCAAGTTCTTTCTTGAAACAAGACTTCTCTTTGGCGCAAGATAAATAAATAAACCATGACAAAACACGGTGTTGCTATGACAAAACAAGTCTCCTTCACACGAATGGACGAAGGCACGTTTGAAGATTATCAAATGTTGGCTGAACTTGAACACGATTACTGCGCCATGACCGCGGATCGGATTCTCGCGCAATTGGCGATGCAAGCCGAAGACACGATGACAGGCTATCAAATCACCCGTCTCGAACATGGCCTGCAATCCGCTGCTCGGGCTGAGGCGGATGGCGCGGATATCGATTGGGTGGTGGCCGCCTTGATCCATGATATTGGCGATGGGTTATCGCCGCAGAATCACGATCGCATGGCGGCGGAAATTATCCGCCCCTTTGTGCGCGAAGAAGTTTCATGGGTGGTCGAAAAGCATGGCATTTTCCAAATGAAATATTATGGCCATCATTATGGCTGGGATGCGGATAAGCGTGATGAATATCGCGACAACCCTTATTGGCAATCTTGCGCTGATTTTTGCCAGCGGTGGGATCAAACATCCTTTGACCCTAATTACCCGATGCCTGACCTCGATCATTTTGCCCCGAAATTGCGTGAAGTCTTTGGCCGTAAGGCTTGGGATGAATCGCATATCATGCCGGGGGTGGCGAAAGGCTTGCCCGCGTCTTCGGTGAATTAACCTGCATCTATTCATTGATTGCAGGTCCTGTTTTTTTATGTTGCGCAAGTGAAGGTTGCATATGTCACTTAACGATTATTTGAACAATAACGCCCCCGCCAATTTGGCCTCCGTCATCCAAGGCTTAGCGGAAGCGGCGAAAGTCATTGATCATTTGGTGCGGCGCAATGGATTGGCAGGTGATTTAGGCTCGGATATTGGCGGCACCAATAGCGATGGCGACAGCCAAAAAGCCCTCGATGTCCGATCAGAAGAAATCATCATCGAAAAATTACAAAACACCGGCGCGGCGGCTTTATTATCCGAAGAACAAGATGATCCCGTGCCGCTTTCCCCATCGGGTGATGTGATTGTCGCAGTTGATCCTCTGGATGGGTCATCGAATATCAGCGTCAATGTGACGATTGGGACTATTTTTTCGATCCTGCCCTCGCATGGCGATGCGGCGGCCAATAGCCTGCAAAAAGGCCGCGATCAATTGGGCGCGGGTTTTTTCACCTATGGCCCTCAAACGACGTTGATCATGGCCTTTGCCGATCACGATGACGTGGCGTGTTTTACCCTTGATCCTGATCAAGGGGAATTTGTGCTGACACGCTCGGGAATCACTATTCCTGAGACCACCAAAGAATTCGCCATTAATTCGGCCTATGCCAATCATTGGTTTGAACCCATGCAACGCTGGATGGCGGATACTCTCGCCGGCAAAGACGGGCCATTGGGGCAAGATTATCGTATGCGCTGGGTGGGGTCATTGGTCTCCGATGCTTGGCGTATTTTCCAGCGTGGCGGGGTCTTCCTTTATCCCGCCGATCAGCGCAAAGGCAATGAAACAGGCCGATTGCGTCTGGTTTATGAAGCAAATCCCATCGCTTTATTGGCGGAAAAATCTGGCGGCAAAGCCACTGAAGGCACAAAGGCGATTCTCGACATTATGCCCAGTCATTTGCATCAACGGGTGCCGCTATTTTTCGGCGCGCGGTCAGAAATCGATCGGTTGGAAAACGAACATCGCTAATTTTGGCCAATTCGATAGGGTTTGAGGCGTCAAAATCGCA
>CAJXME010000195.1 GCA_913056245.1 uncultured Alphaproteobacteria bacterium
GAGCCAATAAGCGCTGCTTGATTTGCCCATGGGCGCGGTTAAAGCATCGCCCAGAGCGGCGGCCAGCGCTTGCTCATAGCCATTTTTAACCTTGACCGAAGATGAGATGGGCGACGCGCTTTCATCTTGCGGCGTCAAGAGCGCATCAAGGGCGTCTTTTTCGGCGTTAATCCGCGCCAAGAGCGTTGATTTTTCATTGGCTTGGCTTGATGCTGCCTCCGCCTGGCTTTGCGCCTTTTCAAGGGTGTTTGTGGCTTCGGTTAAGGCTTGGCGGCAGGTGGCGGCATGTTTTTCCGCTTCATCCCGCGCTTGAGCCGCGTCTTTAGCGGCGGTGGTCAGGCCATCAAGATCAAGGGCGGCAAGGGCAGTTTCGGCCTGCTGTTGCCGCGATTTCAAATCGCTGATTTGCCGCGCGGTGGTTTCGGCTTCGCGTTCGGCGGCGCGGCTTTTGGCGCTGGCAGCGGCGAGCGCGCGTTCAGCCTCATCGGCGGCGTCCCGGGCTTCCGCTAAGAGTCGCGCGGCGTTTTCAAGTTTCGGTTGATCCGCCGCGTCATCGGCATCGAGGCACTGACGTTCTTCGGTGAGTTGCGCCAAAGCGTTTTCCGCATCGTTCAGCAATTGATGTTCCCGCGCGGTGTCGGTGGTGATTTGCTCAAGGCGCGATTGCGCGTCTTCAAGCGATTTTTGCAAGCGCCGTTCTTCTTCTTGCAAGGCGTCACGTTCAAGGGTCAGGCGTTGCAATTGCGCGGCTTTTTCCGCTTCGTTTTGGCGCAAGGGCGGCAATTTTTCCATCGCGCTATGGCGCAGGCGGGTTTTAGCCGCCGCATCTTCCGCCGCCGCCGCGGTCAGGCGTTCGGCTTCGCGGAGCAAGGTTTCGGTTTCATCTAAACGCCCGAGGCCAGCGGTGAACCGCGCCAGCATCAAATGGGCATCGGCTTTGCGGATGCGATCCGCGATCGACCGGTAACGGGTGGCTTGCCGCGCTTGTTTGACCAATGAGGCTTTTTGCTCATCCAGCTGAACAAGAATATCGGCCAAACGTTCAAGGTTGTTTTCCGCGGTGTTGAGGCGCAATTCCGCTTCATGGCGGCGTTGGTGAAGGCCGCGGATATTCGCCGCTTCTTCAAGCAAATTGCGCCGATCGACAGGTTTGGCGCTGATCAGGGCGCCGACTTTGCCTTGGCTGACAATGCCGCTTGATCGCGAGCCTGTGGCCATATCGGCGAACAACAATTGCACATCGCGGGCGCGCACCGATTTGCCGTTAATCTTAAAACTCGAGCCTTTGCCGCGTTCGATGCGGCGGGTGATTTCCAAATCATCGCTATCGAATTGGGCGGCGCTTCCCTTGCGGCTGGAATTGTCGAGGGTGAGCGTGACTTCAGCAAAGTTTCGCGACGGCCGGCTTGAAGACCCGGCGAAGATGATGTCTTCCAATTCCCCGCCGCGCATCGATTTGGCGGAACTTTCCCCCATCAGCCAGCGCAGCGATTCCACAATATTGGATTTCCCGCACCCATTCGGCCCCACAACGCCGGTCATGCCGTCTTCAATGCTGATATGCTCAGGCTCAGCGAAGGACTTGAAACCAGTCATTTTCAAATGGGTGAAAATCACGCGTTATTCCTGAACTTAAGCCACAAGTTTATTCAATTCAGCCAGAAATTCATCATAGCCGCGATCGCCGCGAATGATCGTTTTGTCATTGATCACAAAACTCGGCGTCGAGTTGATGTCAAATCGGGTGTAGCCGTCTTGGGCGATGGCGACAATGCCTTCCAGCAGAGGGCGGTTTTGCAGAATTTCAACAAAGGCATCATTGCCAATGCCCGCAATCCGCGCAATCTTGGCTAATTCGCTCACCGGTTCCGAGGCGGTTACCCATTTTTCCTGCTGTTTGAAAAGCACGTCAATCATGCCGTCATAGGCCTCAACAGGCACCGATCGCGCCAAGGCATGGGCATAGATTGCCGCCCCTTGAAGCGGAAAATCGCGGAATTCAAAAAACATCTTGCCGGTATCAATCCAATCGGCTTTCAGTTGGTTGAACGTGCCTTTATGGAAATTGGCGCAATGCGAGCATGAGAGCGAAAAGTATTCCGCCATCCGAATAGGCGCATCGGGATTGCCCAGCGTCCGTGGCGCCAAGGCTGTTTCCAGATCGGTTGCCGCCGATGCCGTGCCAATCTGGGTTGCGGCGAGCAACAATCCTGCCCCGGCACCAGCGATAAAATCGCGGCGATTGAGCGAAAGGTCAGGCTTAAAACAAGATAATGTGGTTTTTTTCATCATGGGTCACATCATAGAGTGGTCATTAGAGGGTGTAAATCGAATAACAGCATCCGATTGTGGCAATTTTACCGCAACGCCAAGGGGAATTGCGGCGGCTCAATCTTCGCCCGACAAGGACTTTCCAAGGTTATCAAGGGCTTTGCGGAGTTCGTCGGAGGTTTCAGCGGTGATTTCTTGTCTGGTTTTCTGGATTTGCGCGGCGGTTTCCGCGTCAGGTTTGATCGTGTTGGGCGCGGGCGGTAAGGGCATATCCGCCACCGCAAGCGGCGTTAAGGTGGTCTGGCTGATGGTGATTCGGTCAATCGCGCGATAACCAAAGATTTGATTGCAATGTTTGACGATCATCGGCTCCAGCATTTGCATTTCAGGGCCGCGCCCCGATTGCACGGCGACGGTCAGCGTGCCGTGGTCTTGCTGGCCTTGCGGAAAACGGATTGACGCGGGCTCGCTCCACGGCGCGGCGTCACCGGCGATGCTCGGCCATTCCGTGACGATGCGGTTGATCGTAATGCCGCGCGCCCGAAGCGATGGCCCCAAAAGATGCGCGGTCAATTGGTTAAGACGCCGAGACTTACCTTGCCGTTTTGGCGCGGTGGGCTTGGGCGGCGGTGTTTTCTTTCTGGGCGGCATCCTGACCTATCGCTTTGGTTGGTTTTCGGATTATGTTGCAGTATGGAACAGCAGAACCAAACCTGACAACAGGGTATCACGATGGCCAAGGCAAAAATCCACCAACAAGCAAGCCAAGCGCTGCTGGATTGGTATGATCAGCATCATCGTGATTTGCCGTGGCGGGTATCGCCGCAAGCGGTGCAATCAGGGGTGCGTCCCAATCCGTATCATGTCTGGTTGTCGGAAATCATGCTTCAGCAAACCACCGTGCCGACGGTGAAATCTTATTTCGCGGCTTTCACCACACGCTGGCAAACGGTCCATGATTTGGCCTCAGCATCGCGCGATGACGTGATGGCGGCTTGGGCAGGGCTTGGCTATTATGCCCGCGCGCGGAATTTGCATCGCGCCGCTGAAATCATCGCCCAAGACCAAGGCGGTGATTCCCACGAAGCTGAACCCGGATTTCGATCCGAAACACAAGCCGAAGCGGATAGGGAAGCAACGTCGGTAGGGCCACGCTGCCGCGCGTCCCTACCTTGAGTCGAGCACGACCGGCTATTTTGCTTTCATGCCCCTTCGATTGGGGCACTATCTGCCCAGGAGCGATCGGAGGTGCTCAAG
>CAJXME010000196.1 GCA_913056245.1 uncultured Alphaproteobacteria bacterium
GACATGCGGCGCAAGAGCGGCGAGCCCTACATCACCCACCCCATGGGGGTGGCGGCGGTGCTGGATCGTATTCCCAAAGGCGAGCGGTATTATGTCACCATCGATATCGACGGGTTTGACCCTTCAATTGCCCCGGGCACGGGTACGCCAAGCCATGGCGGTTTTCTCTATTATGAAATCTTAGAATTGATGGATGGTCTGGCGCGGCAGGGTTCTATCATTGGGCTTGATTTGGTGGAAGTGGCGCCAGATTACGATCAAACCGGCTCGACCTCCACTTTAGCCGCGCAGATTTTGCTCAATACGATTGGCCGTATTTTGTATCACCGTTAAGGACCGATGATGAAACAACGCCTCTAATGCGCAAAGAATGGTGTGATATATCTCCATTAGGTCGGATAAAGACAAAAATTTCTTGCGTCATCGGCCATTGTTCGTTTGTATAAGGAAACTTTATGATCGGCATAACGCTGTATTGTAATCATGAATTTAGCGTCATTTCATCTTGCATTTTATTATGACGCAAAATAACGAGGCCATTTTAGGCAGGGGATAATATGTCATCTTCAGGTCCATTTGTACGCTACCAGAACGTCCAGAAAAGCTATGACGGCGAAACGCTGGTGGTGAAAAATCTTAATCTTGATATCGCCAAGGGTGAATTTGTCACCATGCTTGGGCCATCAGGGTCCGGCAAGACGACTTGCCTGATGATGCTGGCTGGTTTTGAAACCGCCACTCACGGGGACATCATGCTCGATGGCAAGCCCATCAACAACATCCCGCCCCATAAGCGTGGGATTGGCATGGTCTTTCAGAATTACGCGCTGTTCCCGCACATGACGGTGAATGAAAACCTCGCTTTCCCTCTATCGGTGCGGAAGATTGGCAAAGCCGAAACCGAAGAAAAAGTTCGCCGCGCGCTTGATATGGTGCAGATGGGTCAGTTTGGTGATCGCCGGCCGGGGCAATTGTCTGGCGGTCAGCAGCAGCGTGTTGCTTTGGCGCGCGCCTTGGTGTTTGAACCTGAATTGGTCTTGATGGACGAGCCGCTGGGCGCGCTCGACAAGCAATTGCGCGAACATATGCAATATGAAATCAAGCATATCCACGAATCGCTTGGCGTGACCGTGGTTTATGTGACCCACGATCAGTCGGAAGCGCTAACCATGTCGAATCGCATCGCGGTTTTCGATGATGGCATCATTCAGCAATTGGCCGACCCGGTAACGCTCTATGAAAAGCCGGACAATTCTTTTGTGGCGCAGTTTATCGGCGAGAATAACAAACTCAACGGCACGGTGGGCGCGATCAGCAAAGGCGTGACAACGGTGGATTTGGGCGCGCATGGCAAAATTAAAGCCACGGCGGTTAATGTATCGAAAGGCGATAAAACCACCCTGTCGATGCGGCCGGAGCGGATTCAATTCAGTTCAAAAAAACCAGCGGCGTCAAAGCCATCTTTGCCTGCCAAGGTTTTGGAATTGATCTATCTTGGTGACCATATCCGTTGCCGGATGGATGTCGCGGGCAATGAAGAATTTATTGTCAAAGTTCCCAATTCTAGCCTGAGCAGCGATCTCAAGCCTGGGGTTAAAGGTCACGTCAGTTGGAATACTGAAGACTGCCGCGCGCTTGATTTTGCCGGTTGATCCATCAAAAAAAGGGTATTCCCATGTCGAATGTTGATCCAACCGCACCGTTAATGACCCAAGATGGGGTGCCGCTTAAAGTCAGTTTGCGGCGGTCTCAACGGCGTACGAAAATTCGCGCCTTGATGCTGGTTCTGCCGCTCTTGGCCTTCATCACCATCAGTTTTATTGTGCCGATCGGAAGCCTCTTCACCCGTTCGGTGGATGACCAATTGGTCAATGATGTTTTGCCCCTGACCTTTGAAGCGATGAAAGATTGGGATGGCCAAGACGTGCCGGACGAAGCGATCTTTGCCGCGATGTTCATGGATTTGAAAAACGCCGATAAGATTGAAATCGGCCGCGTCAGCACGCGGATGAATTACGAAAAATCAGGCTGGAAAAGTTTGTTGAAGAAAACCAGCCGTACGATGAAGAAAATCAAATCGCCTCCGTATAAAGAGCAAATGATCAAAATTCACAAGCGCTGGGGTGAGTTGGAATATTGGCAATCGCTGACGGCGATGAAAGACCCTTACACTTTTGGGTATTACTTAAATTCGGTGGATTTGAAATACGGCTTTAACAAATCGATCGAAGCGCAACCGGAAAAAAGACAGGTCTATGTGCTGCTCTGGAAGCGGACGTTATTGGTCAGTTTGCTGGTCACCGTCTTTTGTCTGGTGCTGGGTTATCCTGTGGCGCATTTATTGGCCACGCTGCCTTTAAGCAAATCAAACCTGCTGATGATTTGTGTGTTGATCCCGTTTTGGACGTCGCTCTTGGTGCGAATCGTGTCTTGGATGGTGATGCTGCAACAAGAAGGGGTGGTCAATGACGCGCTCGTGGCCTTTGGCTTGCCCGACGAATGGCGCTTGCCGATGATGTATAATTTCACCGGCACCTTGATCGTGATGACGCAGATTCTATTGCCCTTTATGATCCTGCCGATTTATTCGGTGATGAAGACCATTCCGCCAAGTTATATGCGGGCGGCGCAGAATCTGGGGGCAACGCCCACCTTGGCGTTCTTGCGGGTCTATATGCCGCAGACTTTGCCGGGGATTGGCGCGGGGTCAATTCTCGTCTTTATTGTGGCGATTGGCTATTACATCACGCCGGAACTGGTGGGGGGTAAAGATGGTCGCTTGATCGGGAACTTCATCGCTTTCCATATGCAAAACACCCTGAACTGGGGTTTGGCGGCGGCGATGGGCGTGGTGCTGTTGATTGGGATTCTGATTCTCTACTGGCTCTACGACAAGGTTGTCGGCATTGATAATATGAAAATGGGTTAAATCATGGCACTTCCGATTTACGCAACCACCGGCCAGAAAGTTTGGCATTATTCTTATCTGACGATTTGCGGCTTTGTGCTGTTCTTCTTGATCGCGCCATTGATCGTGGTGATTCCCTTGTCGTTCACCAGCGGGGTCTTCTTGACCTTTACGCCGGAAATGCTGTCGCTTGACCCTGAAGGCTATTCGCTCAAATGGTATAAAAATATGCTCGGCATGTGCGATGACCCCAGCATTAAGACCATGTGTTCTGACAAATGGAAAACCGGCGCGGTGAATTCGGCGATTATCGCGGTGGCGGCGACGGCCTTGTCCACCAGCCTCGGAACCGTGGCGGCGATTGGCCTGTCTAACCCCATTATGCCATTCCGCAAATTGATCATGGCGACTTTGATTTCACCATTGATTGTGCCGTTGATTATCACCGCGTCTGGGATGTTCTTGTTCTACGCGAAAGTTAATCTGATCGGGACATACACCGGCTTGATTCTCGCGCATGCCGCCTTGGGCACGCCGTTTGTGGTGATTACCGTGACGGCGACCTTATCGGGGTTTGATCGGAATTTGGTGAAAGCCGCCCAAAATCTGGGGGCGAA
>CAJXME010000197.1 GCA_913056245.1 uncultured Alphaproteobacteria bacterium
GCAAAAAGGCAAAACCGTCGCTTTGGTTAGCGATGCTGGTACACCCCTGATTTCTGACCCCGGCTATCGCTTGGTCGCAGCTTGCCGCCAAGGGGGGATTGCGGTGACGCCTATTCCCGGGGCATCGGCTTTATTGGCGGGATTGGCCGCGTCAGGCTTGCCCACCGATCAGTTTTATTTCGCGGGGTTTTTGCCCCATGGCGAAAAGAAGCGGCGCGATATGCTGATGGGATTGCAAGCCTTACGCTCAACGATTGTGTTTTATGAAAGCCCGAAACGCCTTGCCTCAACCCTTGCCATTATGGCCGATCTTTACCCCGCTAGACCCGCGGTGGTGGCGCGGGAGTTAACCAAACTCCACGAAAGTTTTTACCATGGCGATGTCACCTCGCTTTACGCCGAATTGAAAGATCAATCCTTAAAAGGTGAGGCGGTGTTGATCTTAGGCCCTCTTAAAGACGATGAAACGCTTTCAGAAGATGAATTGAAGGCCATGGTCGCCAACGCTCTTGCCGATGGTTACTCGCGCCGTGATGCCGCCGCTCTTATTGCTGACCAAACAGGACACGCGAAAAAAATCATTTACCAGATCGCCATCGCTTTACCCGATCCGTCCCGTGATCATGACCGGTGAGCCGAAGGCCAGATCAATCAAGGCGCAACGCCGAAGCCCGCAGCCGCATAGCGGAATACTGGGTGGGTTTTTTGCTGCTCATGATGGGCTATCGCCGTTTGGCAAGGCGTTACCGTACTCCTTTGGGGGAGATTGACTTAATCGCCCGACGCGGGACAACGCTGGTCATGATTGAAGTCAAATACCGCAGAGCCTTAGGGTTTCGGCGGCTTCATTATGATGAGGTTGAACGTACCGCGCCTTCCCCCGCTTCGCAAAAACGGCTGATGCGCGCGGCTGAATTTTATCGCGCAAGGCATCCGCATGATGCTGAATTGATGGTGCGCTTTGATTTGGTGATTGTTCACGCCTCAGGATGGTGTTGGTGGTTTCGCGATATCTTGCGGCGATGACATCTTATTCTGCGCCAATAGCAGATTAAAGGTTGAGTTTTGACAGCGATTGCGGCATCAATATTGTATTGATCCAATTCACCACGATGGGGATTTTCATGATCACCTTTTCACGGTTTTCACTGGTTTTTAGCCAAAGCAAATCACTGCCCTTGCGTCAAGCCGCCATGGCGCTGATGGTCTTGATGCTTGGCTTCAGTCTTTCGGGCTGTGTCGGAGCCGTGGCGGGCGTTGGCGCGGCGGCCGTTGCCGCTGGCTCGACGGAAAAAGGATTGGGCACTTCAATTTCTGATGGCGTGATCAAAGCCAAATTAAGCGATCGCTTCATTAAAACGAACACGTCGCTGTTCACCAATATCTCGATTTCCGTCAATGACGGCACGGTGATCATGACCGGCGCTGTTGAACAACCTGAACATAAAGTTCAAGCAACGCAATTGGCTTGGGACACCCGCGGGGTGGTTGAGGTGATCAACGAAGTCGAAGTCTCCGATAAATCTTCGCTTAAAGACATTGCCAAAGATTTAGCCGCTGCCGCGCAATTGCGTGCCAAACTAATCGGGGATCAAGATATTTCATCGATCAACTTTTCCGTTGATGTGGTCAATGGAACGGTGTTCTTGACCGGCATCGCCTCCTCGGAAGAGGAAATGGCTAAAGTTGTCGAACATGCCCGTGAATTGCGCTTTGCCGATAAAGTGGTGAATTACATCCGCATCGGTGATGACGACCGCAGTTAAGTCAAACGCATGAGCCTCAATGTCGCCATCCAGATGGACCCTGTCGCCAGCATTGATATTCGCGGTGACACGACTTTTGCCCTTGGCCTTGAAGCGCAACGCCGCGGCCATGCGCTTTTTGTCTATCATCCCCAATACCTGACCATGGATTTAAGCGGCGCTGACCGCTTGCCCAAAGACAGCGTTATGGCCACAGGTCAAGCCACCACCTTTATCGACCAAATTGGCGGGCATTTTATCGAAGAGGCACGGGAAAAACGGCGTCTGATCGACAGTGATGTGGTGTTGATGCGGCAAGACCCGCCCTTTGATATGCAATACATCACCGCCACCCATCTTTTGGATCATATTCATCCCGAAACCTTGGTGGTCAACAACCCCAGCGAAGTGCGGAACGCGCCGGAAAAACTGCTGATCACGTCTTTTCCAGAATTGCTGCCCGCCACGCTGATCAGCCGCCAGATTGATGACATTAAAGCCTTTCAGCGTGAGCATAAAAACATCATCGTCAAACCGCTTTTTGGCAATGGCGGGGCGGGGGTGTTCCACCTCAAGCCTGATGATGAGAATCTGTCCTCACTTTTGGAAATGATGCTCAGCCAAGACCGCTCGCCTCTGATGATTCAGCAATATTTGCCTGATGTTCGCAAAGGCGATAAACGCGTGATCCTTGTGGATGGCAAAGCCGTAGGAGCATTGAATCGCCTACCCGCGGAAGGCGAGTCGCGATCAAATATGCATGTCGGCGGTACGCCTGCGGATATCGCGCTGGATGAGCATGATCTTCGCATCGCTGAAGCCATTGGCCCCACCTTAAAAGAACGAGGGCTTTTATTCGCAGGGATTGACGTGATTGGCGGCTATTTGACGGAAATTAACGTGACCTCACCCACTGGATTGCGGGAAATTGAGCGGTTTACCGGGGTCAATCTGGCGGTTCATATTTGGGACGCGATCGAATCCAAACTTTAGATATCCAATTTTAACTCTCACTAGGCAAACGGCGATAACGCAAAGCTTCAGCCAAATGCGTGGATCGCGTTTGGTCATCGCCGTCCAAATCGGCAATCATTCGCGCCACGCGCAACACCCGATGCAAGCCTCGCGCGGAAAGCGCTTGTTTTTCCCCCGCTTGATGGAGCAATGCCAAAGCATCATCATCCAAACCAACCGCTTGATCGATTTCATCGGGGCTTAAATCAGCGTTGAGACGCGTTGACCCGTCTGGATGACGGCGTGCGGCAAAATCTTGCGCGGCCAAAACACGCTCGCGAATGGTCGCCGAGCTTTCCTGTTCTGTTTTTTCAAGCATTTGATGGATTGGCACTTCCGGCACTTCGATCATTAAGTCAAAACGATCGAGCATTGGCCCTGAAATTTTCGCCAAATATTGTTGACTGCAAATGGGGGCGCGCGCGCAAGCCCGCGCGGGGTCGCCCAAATACCCGCAACGGCAAGGGTTCATCGCGGCGATTAGTTGAAATTTTGCGGGATAGGTGATGTGATGATTGGCGCGGCTCACCACCGCTTTTCGGGTTTCAATCGTTTGCCGCAACGCATCGAGATGAGGGCGTTGCCATTCCGCCAATTCATCGAGAAACAAAATCCCGCCATGGGCAAGGCTCACCTCACCGGGGCGGGCGCGCACACCGCCGCCCACCAAGGCCGGAACAGAAGAGGAATGATGGGGATCACGAAAAGGCCGATGCCAAATTAGCCCATCTTCCAGCAATTGGCCGGCGATGGAATGGAT
>CAJXME010000198.1 GCA_913056245.1 uncultured Alphaproteobacteria bacterium
AAGGGATGTCAATTTCGCTGCTTCTCTGATTTCCGCAAGGCTGGCGTCAGGCTTGCCATAAGCAATGTTTTCCGCAATCGTCGTGTTGAATAGCACGGTATCTTGCGGCACGACGGCGATGGCTTGCCGCAGGGTCGATTGTTGAACGCGGTTAATCGGCTGCCCATCAATGCGAATTTCTCCTTCTTCAGGGTCATAAAACCGAAAAAGCAGTTTTGAAATGGTGGATTTCCCCGCGCCGCTCGGCCCAACAATAGCGATACATTCGCCGGGCTGAACCGACAGCGAAAGCCCTTTAAGCACCCCGCGAGGGCCATAGGAAAACACCACCTGATCAAAATCAATCGCCCCTTTCGGAACACTCAACGGCTGGGCGTCTGGAATATCGGTGATATCCGCCGCTTCATTCAAGAGCGAGAACATACGCTCCATATCGGTCAATGATTGCCGGATTTCGCGGTAGATATAGCCGAGAAAATTCAACGGCAAATAAAGTTGGATCAGATAAGTGTTCACCACCACAAAACTGCCGATCGAAATATTGCCGTTGTAAATATCATGCCCCGCCATGCCCATCACCAACGCCAGACCAGAGGAGATGATCAATCCCTGCCCAACATTGACCACAGACAGCGAAGTGCGCGATTGAACCGCCGCCATTTCATATTTAGATAAGGCTTCAGAATATCGTTTAGCCTCGATCTCTTCTGCACTGAAATATTTGACCGTTTCATAGTTAAGGAGCGAGTCGACTGCGCGCGTGGCGGCGCCTTCATCGGCCTCGTTCATCCGCCGCCGAAATTTAATTCGCCATTCGGTGACAGACAGGGTAAAGCCGGTATAAATCACCACGGTGATGAAGGTCACAAGAGCGTAATAAAACCCAAAGAGCGACCACATGATGGCCGACACCAAAATCAATTCAATGATCAGCGGCATCACTTCAAGGAGCGCGAAGGTCAAAAGAAATTCCATCCCCTTTGCGCCGCGTTCGATCGCTCGGGTCAAGCCGCCGGTTTGACGATCAAGGTGGAATTTCAGGCTCAAGGAGTGCAAATGCCGAAAGGTGGTTAGCGCCGCGCCATGCACCGCTTTTTGCGCGACGCGAACAAAGACAAATTCGCTGCCTTCGTCGAAAAACTGTTGGCTCACCCGCGCTAAGGCATAAGCGCCCAATAACCACCACATGACGGAAATGTCAAAACCAGACGTGTCGCCGGAAACATGATCCACCACTTGGCCGTAAAGAAGCGGCACCAATAGTGTCGATGCCCGCGCCATAGCGATAAAAGCAAGCGCAATGACAATTCGCGCGGTGACCGATCGGTCGCCTTTGGGCGATACATACCGAAACAATTCAACCAGTGCCGATTTAATGCCGATCCGAGGCATGGCAACCTGCTCGCGAGCTATGGGTTTCGACATGTTAATCCTACCTGAAAAATCTGGCGAAAATGATTAAGGCCGACGGTAAGGCGTCAGCATCTTAATGTCTTTAAGCCACAGAAAAACTTTCACCACAACCGCATCGTGCGGTTTCATTGGGATTAGAAAAGGTAAAGCCCGCTGAAAATTTATCTTCGGTCCAATCCATTTCCGAGCCGACAATAAACATCACCGCCGCAGGGTCAATCAAGACCGTAACGCCTTTTTCACTGATCGCATCTTCAAACGGCTTTTTATCATAGGCGTATTCGACCTGATATTTCATGCCGGAACAGCCTGCCGTTTTGACGCCAACCCTTATGCCAATGACGCCATCGCCGCCTTTTTCAACAAGGCCGCGGACGTGGCTGGCCGCCTTTTCGGTCAAGGTCAAAAGTGGTTTTGATGGATCAAACACGGGTCACCTCTCCTTTACCATAGCATATCTAAGGCCAATTTGGCATCTTCGCTCATGCGATCTTTCGTCCAGCCTGGCTCCCAGACTAAATCTACGTCTACTTTACCGGCTTCTGGGATTTTAGCAACGGCCTCAGCGACTTGCCCGGGCATCTCCCCCGCAACAGGACAGCCCGGCGCGGTCAAAGACATGGTGATATGAATATTGCCATCGTCAAACCGGTTGATGTCATAAATCAAGCCAAGATCATAAATATTGACTGGAATTTCAGGATCATGAACCGTTTTGAGCGCGTCTTCAATTTTGATCAAATCGACTTTGGTCAATCCATCCCGCGCTTCACCCGCCTACGCCCGATAGCCTTCAGGCGTTACCTCAGCGTGATGCGGCATGAAATGTTCAAGCCCAAGCGGATGATCGGACATGGTCATGATGCGAAAATCTTTCTCACCGTTGCCAAGGACGCCACCAGGGCATCGATATCAGCCCGCGTGGTATAAACGCCAACACTAGCGCGCGCGGTGGAGGGCAAATCCAAGAAATCCATCAGCGGCTGTGCGCAATGATGGCCTGCGCGGATGGCAACGCCTTTACGATCAATAATCGTTGAAATATCGTGCGGATGCGCGCAATCCATCGTGAAGGACACCACGCCTGACTTGCCGGGGGCTGTGCCGATCAGCGTCAAACCTTCCACCGACGATAATTGCTGATGGGCGTAAGACAGCAAATCCTGCTCATGATCACGGATCGCCGCCATACCGATGGATTGCACATAATCCACCGCCGCGCCGAGGCCAATGGTCTCCGCAATCGGCGGTGTGCCAGCCTCAAAGCGTTGCGGCGGGTCGGCGGAGGGTGTCTTTTCAATGGTGACACGGGCGATCATATCGCCGCCACCAAACATGGGTGGCATCGTCATCAAAATATCCATCCGCCCCCACATGACGCCAATCCCGCTTGGGCCATAGAGTTTATGCCCTGAGAAAACATAGAAATCACAGCCGATCTCTTGAACATCAACGGGCATATGGACAACGCCCTGACAGCCATCAACCACAAAGATAGCGCCGTTGTCATGCGCTAAATCCGCCAAGGCCTTCACGGGGAAAACCGTGCCTAAGACATTAGAGACATGCGGCATGGCGATGATCTTGGTTTTTGGGGTGATCATGGCCTTGATCGCATCAAGGCTAACGCTGCCATCAGGATTGACCGGCGCGGCTTTGACGATAGCGCCCTTTTCTTCGGCGATCATTTGCCAAGGGACGATATTGGCGTGGTGATCGGCGATGGAAATCAGAATTTCATCACCAGCCTTGAGATTAGCCCCGCCCCAAGACCGCGCGATCAGGTTAAGCGCCATGGTCGCGCCTGAGGTGAAAACAATCTCATCGGAAGACGGCGCGTTAATTAGGCCCGCGACTTTGCCTCGGGTGGCTTCATAAGCGTCGGTGGATTCTTCGCTCAGCAGATGCAAGCCGCGGTGAACATTGGAATAACTATGGCTATAAGCCGCCATGATCGCGTCAAGCACTTGCCGTGGTTTTTGTGATGAAGCCGCGCTATCCAAATAGGCCAAGGGCTGGCCATGAATTTTCCGATCCAGAATGGGAAAATCTTGACGGATCGCGTCAAAATCAGGCGTGACCATCGGTGATAAGGGGGAT
>CAJXME010000199.1 GCA_913056245.1 uncultured Alphaproteobacteria bacterium
TATCATCGAATGACCCCGGCAAGGCTTCGATCAAATATTCCATATCGTCGAGGTGGTCAGTTTCGCTGTTGCGATATTGTTTGGTCCAAAGAGCGATCTGCCGATCCAGATACCCCGATGGTCGGCCAAAATCACCAAGGCCAAGCGCGTCAGGCTTGGTGCTGGCCAGCGCCGAAAGCACATCGATTTGCGCATCATAGAGGTGTTTTCGAGTGTCACTATTGAATTCCGGAAGCGCCGGGTTCATGAAGGTGGTGCCGGTCATTTCTTCCATGATGAAGAATTTAACGCCAATAACATCAAGATCAGTGCAAAGCGCGATCATCTTTGGCACAGGCACTTGGCTTTCAGCGAGCGCTTGCATAACGCGAAATTCGCGATCGACGGCATGGGCGGAAGGCAACAAATCCCCCGGCGGCTGCATCCTTAAAATATACCGCCCTTGATCACAGGAAATTTGATAGGTGGGGTTTGACTGACCGATGGATATTTTACGCATGGCGGAAATGCTGCCAATGTCTAAGGCGACCGCGGCGATCCAGCGGTTCAGCGCGTCGATCAACGCGTTCATGTCAGCTGTGGCGGAGGGGCTAGGCATCGGTTAAAGTCGGTTTCGCAAAAATTGACCTTTGGTCATTGGTGAAATTAAGTTTATCATTTTCTGCAAAACCCATACAGGAAAAGCAAGGATAGGTTCATGGATTTTTCAATCAGCCCAGAATTAGCCGCGTTGGAAGAAAAAATCCGCCAATTCGTCAGCGCAAATATCCTTCCGTGTGAACAAGACCCCGCGAGTTACGACGATTATGGCAATATCAAATTGCCGCTCTTGCACGAAATCCGTCAGCAGGTCAAAGACGCCGGGCTATGGGCGCCTCAAATCCCGAAAGAGCAAGGGGGGCTTGGATTTGGCCCTGTCGGTATGGCGGTGCTCTATGAGGCGATGAATTACTCTATTTTCGGGCCGGTCTGCTTCAATTGCGCGGCGCCCGATGATGGCAATATGTATATCCTCAATCAGGTTGCTACACCTGAGCAGAAAGCCCGATGGCTTCAACCTATTATCGATGGCAAGGCTCGATCCTCCTTTGCCATGAACGAAACCGCGCCGGGGGGCGGGTCTGACCCGTCGATGATAGAAACCACGGCTGAACTTAAAGACGGCAAATGGGTGATCCATGGCCGCAAATGGTACATCACCGGCGCGGGGGAAGCTGAACATTTCATCCTCATGGCCAAAACCAGCGATGATCCGCGCCAAGGGCTGACGGCTTTCTTATTTCACCGTGACGATCCCGGCTGGCGGATTGAACGCCGCATCGGGATTATGGGGCCGGAAGAACATGGCGGCCATTGCGAATTGATCTTTGATGGGCTGACCCTTGATGAAGACCGAGTGTTAATGGGGGTAGGGCAGGGCTTGAAAGTCACGCAAATCCGCCTTGGGCTGGCGCGTTTGACTCATTGCATGCGCTGGCTTGGTTTGGCAAAGCGCGCGGTGGCCATCGCTTCCGATTACGCCGCTACGCGCGAAGGCTTTGGCATCAAACTCGCTGATCGTGAATCGATCCAGATGAAATTAGGGCAAGCGGCGATGGATATTGAAACCGGCCGCTTGATGGTGATGCGCGCGGCGTGGCGGATCGAACAAGGCTCAAAAGCCCGGCAAGACGTATCGATGGCCAAGATACATGTGTCTGAATTGCTCAATCGCGTGACCAGCGATGCGATCCAGATTTGCGGCGCGCGCGGCTATTCCAAAGATACGGTCTTGGAATGGATTTACCGTTACGCGCGGCAAGCCTTGCTGGTAGATGGCGCGACAGAAGTGCATCAAATGGTCATCAACCGCTTTTTAATGGCCAATGGCCATGATTTCTGGACATGGGGCGTCGGTGATGATTGATGAAAAGGCGGTCGGATTGTCTGAATTCTAAAAAAATTAGTTTATTTTAATTCTATCTCGATAAAGCTAAACGGTATATCACTGCTGTTGATGATATTGTGATGGACGCCTTCTGGTCGATTATAGGATTGACCCGCGGTTAACTGATTGGTGACTTGCGTCCCATCGGGCAGTTCAGCGGTTAAAGTTCCAGAAGTTAAAGGCACAACAACATAATCCATTGAATGTTTGTGCCAGCCTGTTTCTGCGCCCACTTCAAAATCCCATCGGACCACGCGCACCCGATCATCATCTATTTGTGATGTTGCTTTTGCTTTTGAACGTTCCATGAGGTCTCCCTTGCTAATGTTAAAATTTTTATTCATGGGCGGCTTTATTCATGGGTGGAAATTTCTGCCATATTGAGAACGGCGTGGTACAAAACATCGGTGCTTGCTGTTGCCCATTCTGGGGTGATGTCTTCGGCTTCATTATGTGAAAGCCCTCCTACACATGGACACATAATCATAGCAGATGGTGCAATTTTGCTGATCCAAAATGCATCATGACCAGCACCAGAAACCAAATCCTTAGTCTGATAACCCAATGTTTTTGATGCTTCCCGCAGATGGTTGATGGCATCCGTATCGAAAGCAATTGGTGACATATTACTCAATTCTTCAAATTCAATTTCAAGACCAATGTCTTCAGCAATTTTATTGGCTTGGTCATATAAATCTTTGACCATTCCATCCAGTTGATCTTGATCAGGATTTCTCATATCGATGGTCAGGATGGCTTGCCCTGGGATGACATTGACCGCATTGGGATAAACATCACATTGACCAACCGTTGCGCGTGCATTAGGCGCGTAATCCTGAGCGATATCATCAACGCTTGCTATAATGCGCGCCATGCCCAAACCTGCATTAACACGGCGATCCATAGGCGTAGAGCCGGCGTGGGATTCTTGCCCGGATAAAGTGATTTTTGTCCAAACGAGACCTTGCCCATGGGTGACAATACCAATGGGCACATCTGCATCTTCAAGAATAGGACCTTGTTCAATATGTAATTCAACAAAGGCATGATACTCACCTTCAGCAAGTTCTACCTCGCTTAAAGAACCGTTATAGCCAACTTCTTGACGCAGAACATCTGGTGTGCGACCTTGATCATCTTGATATTGCTCTAAATCTTCAGCTTGCAGGGTTCCAGCCATCATTCGAGAACCCAAACAACCAAATCCAAAAAGAACAACAAAGGGTTAGGTGAGGTGGGGCCAAAGGAAAAACTAAAGATAAGAAAGGGGGTTTGAAAGACAAAGCAAAACAGGAAACCAAGAAGCACAAATATTGATGTAAACAGCACCACCCCGACGGTGATGGCCCCTAGATTAGCGGCGACCGCCGGACTAAGACCAAGCAGCAAGGCATCCGATGCCAGCAAAAAACACAACGCCACTGTCGCCGTCATTGAGGTCGTTTCCGGATGCTGGCGATGGTGGCGCATCGACCACAGGCTGGCCACGCCAAGCAGGGTGAACAGGCACGGGGTCAACCAATGCGCTAATGACGGCACCGCCAGCGCCAATGACGGTGCCAACAACGACCCGGCGGCCAGC
>CAJXME010000200.1 GCA_913056245.1 uncultured Alphaproteobacteria bacterium
GAGCGATCCCATGCCGCGATAGGCTTTGTAAGCCCGCCCTTGATAAAGATAAACTTCGCCGGGGGTTTCATCCGTACCCGCCAGCATAGAGCCGATCATCGCGGCATTGGCGCCCGCGGCAATCGCTTTTGCCAAGTCGCCGGAATATTTGATGCCGCCATCGGCGATGCACGGCACACCGGCTTTACGGCAGGCCTCGGAAGCATCCATAATCGCGGTTAATTGCGGCACGCCAACACCCGCAACCATGCGCGTGGTGCAAATTGACCCGGGGCCGATGCCGACTTTCACCGCATCAGCACCAGCCTTGATCAGCGCTTCAGCGCCTTCTTTGGTGGCGATATTGCCAGCGATGATTTGCAGATCATTGCTGATGCCCCGCACCGCTTCCACGGCTTTCAGCACACCGGCGGAATGGCCATGGGCCGTGTCGACAATCACCACATCCACCCCAGCCGCCGCCAAGGCTTCGGCACGAAGAACGCCATCTTGACCCGCGCCAATCGCCGCGCCGACCAGCAAACGCCCCGATGAATCTTTAGCCGCGTCAGGATAGGTTTGCGCCTTTTCCATATCTTTGACCGTCACCAAGCCAATGCAATGATGCTGGTCATCGACGATCACCAATTTTTCAATGCGATGAGCATGGAGCAATCGGCGTGCTTCATCTCGGGAAATATCTTCGGAAGCCGTGACCACTTCACGGGTCATCAAGGCGCTGACGCTTTCAAGAAGGTCTTCCGCAAAACGCACATCGCGGTTGGTTAAAATCCCCACCAATTTCTGGCTATTGGGTTCCGTGACAGGGATGCCGCTAATGCCGTGCTGCTGCATCAAATTCAGCGCATCACCGAGGGTCTTATTCGCTTCAATCGTCAGGGGGTTAACCACCATCCCCGCTTCAAAGCGTTTCACCGCCGCGACTTGCCGCGCGTGATCGTCAATGCTCATGTTTTTATGGATAATCCCCATGCCGCCCAATTGCGCCATAGTGATCGCCAAAGGGCTTTCGGTGATGGTATCCATCGCCGCGGAAAGCAAAGGCATCTTAAGGGCAATGCCGCGGGTCAGTTGCGTTGAAACATCAGCATCCGCTGGCAGAATCTCAGAGGCTGCGGGCTTTAGAAGAACATCGTCAAAGGTAAGTGCATCGGTGATGGGCACGGGTCGCTCCATGGGTATGATGCGGTCAGAATATATCGAAAAACCGCCCTGTTGAAAAGGCCACAAATGCCGCATCCGCAAGATAATTCTTGCTATGGTTAAAGCTTGTGATCGTCGCCGGATAAATCCTGAGGGGCTTCACCGCGAAAGCCTGTGGCCAGCACATAACTTTCCACCGATTCCGCCCGGCTTGCCGCGGGTTTAATATGGCGAACCACCGCAAAATCACGCCGCATCACATCCAGCGCGTCTTTTTCCGCCCCGCCGCGAAAACATTTCGCCAAGAACACGCCGCCGGGGGTCAAAACCCGGCTCGCCATATCAAGGGCAATGTCCAATAAAGCCGTGGTGCGCAGGTGATCCGTCGAACGATGCCCCGTGGTATCAGCCGCCATATCCGACATCACCACATCCGCCTTGCCGCCAAGCAGGCGAATGATTTCTCGCATCATAGCGTCGTCGTTGATATCGCCTTTCAGAATATCGGCGCCCGCCACAGGGTCAGTATCCAACAGGTCGATCCCCACCAGCCGCCCATGGCCAGCGGTCAAGCCAATTTTCTGGCTGGCGTATTGAAGCCATCCGCCGGGCGCGCATCCCAAATCCAAGACCGACGCGTTATGAGTCAAAATCTTATGTTTCTGGTCAATTTGCTCGAGTTTCAGCGCCGCGCGAGAACGAAACCCCCGCGCCTTGGCTTCCGCCACAAAGGGATCGTTTAATTGCCGCTGAATCCAGCGCCGTGAGGATTCCGTCCGCCCGCGAGACTTTTTCGGGGTTTTGGTGATCCCCGCGCCGCCGCGATAACTCCGCCCTGAACTGCCTTTTGATTTCTGGCTATCGCTCATGCTTCGGCCTTTGAGGCTGGCGATAACATCGGGGTGAAGAAACAACTGCGCTCACCCGTATGGCAAGCGGCGCCGGTTTGATTGATCATCAGCAAAATCGTATCGCCATCACAATCAAGATGGGCGGAAACCAGCGCTTGTGTATGGCCTGAGGTTAAGCCCTTTTCCCATAATTCTTGCCGTGAGCGCGAATAATACGTTACGCGCCCCGTTTCTAAAGTCATGGTCAGGGCGTCTTTATTCATCCAAGCCATCATCAACACTTCGCCCGTTTCATGGCATTGAGCGATCGCTGGCACCAACCCGTCTTTGTTGAATTTCACTTGGTTAATGATCTCGAACATGACTACCCTTTGCTTATTCCGCCGCTGGCGAAGACACCAAACGCCCCCAAAGGCGCGATAAGGCCAATTTGATATCGCCGCCAATGGCTAAAGTCGCTGGCACCACAAACAGCACCAAGAGCGTTGTTACCCCGAGGCCAAAGACAATCGTCGTTGCCATGGGAATCAAGAATTGCGCTTGCAGCGATTTTTCAAACATCAAGGTCGATAAGCCACAAATCGTCGTGACGGAGGTCAAAATCACCGGCCGCAAACGATCAGTCGTGCCTGCCAGAATAGCGGCGAACCGGTCGCCTTCGTTATCTTCAAGACGGCGTTCAATCGTCGCCACCAAAATAATCGAGTTGTTCACCACAATCCCCGCCAAGGCGATCAGCGCAAACATTGACAAAATGGTCATGGTCAAGCCCATGACGTAATGCCCCCAAACCGCGCCGATTAAGGCAAAAGGTATCATGATCATCACCGCGAAAGGCAAGACCCATGACGAGAAGACCCAAGCCAGAATGATATAGATGCAGACCAGCGCCATGCCGCCGCCTGTCGCCATATCGGCAAAGGCTTCGGCGCGTTCGGTATCGCGGCCATCGTAACGATAACGGAGGTTGTATTTCTCTGCGATATCATCAAGCCCCCCTTCCCTGACTTTTTCAAGGGCTTCAGGGCCTGTGATTAAATCCGCGTCAATATCCGCGGTGATCGACACTTCGCGGAACCCATCTTGTCGGCGCACCACGGAGAATCCCAATCGGTTTTCGACCGTGGCGATTTCTGCCAATTGCACAAATTGACCCGTGGGGCTGATGAGGCGAAGGTTTCCGATATTATCGTTTTTCGTCTCCCCTTCGGGCAAAGTGACGCGCACCGTGACCTCTTCATCGCCGCGGGCAAAGCGAGTCACAATCGCGCCATCAAGTGCCGCCCGCAATTGCTGGCCAACGGATGACACGGAAAAGCCCAAGGCTTTGCCCAAGGGGGTCAGTCGGATAATTCGTTCTTCCGCGCCATAGGATAGATTCTCATCAACGGCAGTAGCAGTCGGCACGGTGCGAATAATCGCCATCACTTCTAAAGCGGCTTGTTTCAGCGTATCGAGATCATTGCCCATCAAGCGGATATCAATGTCGCGGCCGGGGGGCCCCCCC
>CAJXME010000201.1 GCA_913056245.1 uncultured Alphaproteobacteria bacterium
ACGGTATTTCCGCACCACCCGGATCACGCCCTTGTGAAAAAGGCGGCCAATGTGGTGTGCCCGGTCTGATCGCGATTGCGCAATCCACCACCGCATCTGTTTTCAACAACGCCGCGGTTCAAAACGGTGAATTGGAAGCTGGCCTTGCCGCCGCTGACGTCACCCGTTCGATGTATTTGGGCGAAGGCAAATTTGAAGGCAAGGCGCATCCGAAATTGCGCATCGTCGCCAATCTCTATCCTGAAGACCTCCACCTTGTTCTGCCCAAAGGCAAGTCGGTGAACAACCTTGGCGATTTGAAAGGCAAGCGCGTGGGGATCGCACAGGCGGGGTCAGGTACGCAAGTGGCCGTTCTTCAGATGCTCGATGCTTGGGGCGTTAATCGTGACAACATTGACGAAGCCGAATTGAACAACAGCCAAAGCGCAGAACGCTTGGCCGATGGTCAATTGGATGCGTATTTCTATGCTGCGGGTTGGCCGGTATCAGCCATGGTTCAGCTGGCTTCCACCAAAGGCATGGAACTGCATAGTTTCAGTGACGCTGACCTGAAGAAAATCAACGACATTATCCCAGCCTATATCCCTTCACGCATTCCCGCGAATGTTTATGAAGGCGTGGATTATGAAGTGAAAACCCCAGCGGTGAGCGCTCTTCTGGTGGTTTCATCGGACCTTTCCGAAGAGCTTGTTTATGGCATCACCAAAGCCTTGTGGAACAAGAATACCCGCAAATTGCTGGATAACGGTCATGCCAAGGGCAAGCAAATTACAGCGGAAACCGCCTTGGACGGGATCGCCGCGCTCGGCGTGCCGCTGCATCCTGGCTCAGAGAAATTCTATAAAGAAGCTGGGCTGCTGAAATAAACAAGATCATTTCCTGATCTTATTGAGCAGGGCAGCCTCATTCCCGACGCTGCCCTGTTTGTTTTTATAGACCCGATTGTAAAATTCTGATCCTAGGACCTTGAGCCATGAGCGTTGACCAGCAAAAGCAAAGCGATCCAACCCAACCTGACCTTGATGAGCCTAATCTTGATGAGATTGAACGCAAATACGAGGAAGGAAGCCAAACCCGTAAGGTTGGCGCGACCACCGGGCTTGTGCTGAGGAATTTTGCGCTTGTTTATGCGGTTTATCATTTCCTAACCGCTGGCTTTGGCCTGCCCGCCGATCATTGGCATTTGGGCATACATTTGTCTGGGCTGTTTATTTTAATTTATTCCTTTTTTCCTATCATTCGCACCAAATCTCTTTTCGCTGAAAAATCGTCGTCCCTGCGGGTTGGCAATATTCCTCTTTACGATTTGGTCTTTCTCATTCTGGGGGTCATTGGCGCGCTTTATGTCGGCGCGGCGTGGCGCGGCATCGACTTTCTGGGCATTGAAGAGCAAACCTTCCGCATGGGAAACCCCAATTCTTATGATGTAGCCCTTGGCGTGGTCATTATTTTGCTGACCCTAGATATCGCAAGGCGAACCCTTGGCTGGGTTTTGCCGCTGATCATCTGCGTGTTTATTTCATACGCCCTGTTAGGCCCTTATTTTCCGGGATTGCTCAAACACCCCGGCGTGAAATTCAACACCTTTGTGTCATCGATGTATTTCCCCCAAGAAGGGATTTATGGCGTCACTTTATGGGTGGTCTCCACCATCGTCTTTCATTTTGTTTTGTTTGGCGTAGTCGCTCAGCGCACGGGTTTAGGACAATTGTTCATTGATAACGCCACCATTCTTGCAGGGCGGTATCGTGGCGGGCCGGCGAAAGTGTCTGTCGTCTCCTCGGCGTTCTTTGGCACGATTTCCGGATCATCGGTGGCCAATACCGTTTCCACGGGCGCGCTGACCATCCCCAATATGAAGCGCCTTGGCTATCCCGGGCATTTCGCGGGCGGCGTTGAAGCGGCGTCTTCGGCCGGTGGGCAAATCACCCCGCCCATCATGGGTGCGGCGGCTTTCATCATGGCGGAATTTTTGGAAGTGCCTTACACAACCATCGTGATCGCCGCTATTTTCCCAGCCCTTCTCCATTATGTGGGGGTCTTTGCCGTTGTCCATTTGATGGCGCGCAAACTTAACCTCAGAGGACTAAGCCGCGAGATGCTGCCCAATCTTGCCCAAGTCTGGAAAGACGGCTGGGCGAATATCATCCCCATGGTCGCGCTTTTATATGTGCTGTTTTCAGGATACACGCCCTATATGGCGGCGTTTTGCGGCATCTCGCTCTTGATGATCACCGGGATGAGCCGCTTCAAGAAGCCGATCACGCTGATCCTGCCGGCGCTCTTCATTTTGTTTGCGGGATGGAAATACAGCAATGAAAGTTTTGATATCTGGCTTCTTTTGTTGCTGGTGGGCAGTGCTGTATTGGTCTGCATCAATCCCCAGAAGCGGATCAATCTGAAGGAAATGATCGACACGTTAGAAGTGGGGGTTAAATACGCTTTGGCGGTGGGCGCAGCATCCGCCGCCGTTGGGATCGTCGTGGGGGTCATCAACACCACAGGCATCGGATTCCGCATAGGGTTTATGGTCACGCAAGCGGCGGGGGGCTTAGCCATGTCGATGCATGATTTGATCACCCTTGGCGCCTTTGAATTGGTGAGCGTCGCGGATTTGCAACTCTTCCTGTCGCTCGTTTTCATCGCGATTTCGTGCATTTTGATGGGCGCCGGCGTTCCCACCACAGCGCTCTACATCATGCTGGTTTCCGTCGCGCAACCCGCGCTTGCGCAACTCGGCATCCCCCCTATCGCGAGCCATATGTTTGTTCTCTATTATGGCGTTGTTTCTGAAATCACGCCGCCGGTCTGCACCTCAGCCTACGCCGCCGCCGCGATTGCCAATTCCAATCCGTTTCGAACAGGTTTATCAGCCTTTACCCTTGGTTTGGGGAAAATCATTGCGCCGATGGCTTTTGTCTATGCGCCGGTCTTGCTGATCGTGTCCACATCAGGGTTTGATTTGATCGAGTTCATCTATACCGGCGCCAGCGCGATCGCAGGCGTGGTCGCGTTATCGGCGGCTGTTGTGGGGTATTTCAATGTTAAAATGAGCGTGTTGACCCGTGTCTTAGCCTTCGCTGCGGGGATTATCTTCATCGCCCCATCGCTCGAAGCTGACCTGTTGGCCTTGGTGCTATCTGTCCCCATCCTTCTGGAGCAGTATTTATTCAAAGCACGGCAGGCCTGATGAGCACCAACAAGTAAAGCTTTTGCGACGCCGCAACACCCTATTTGATCGTCGCGTCTATTGCCAAAGCCAGCCGATCGACCAGCAAGTCCATTTCATCATTGGTGATGATGAACGGCGGCGCGAGCAACACATGATCGCCGTTCTTGCCATCAATCGTGCCTTGGGCGGGATAGCAAGCCAACCCCAAATCAAAGGCGTTCTTTTTCAAATTTCCCGCAATATTGAGCGCCGGATCAAACGGGCTTTTATCATCGCGTGATTCAACAATCTCAATGCCGATAAACAGCCCTCGGCCGCG
>CAJXME010000202.1 GCA_913056245.1 uncultured Alphaproteobacteria bacterium
CCCGGCCTCAGCGCCACCTGCTATCCGACCGGGGTCGCCGCCGTGCCGGTGGAAGTGCTCGAAGCCGCCATGCCGATCGAGTTCACCCAGAAGGAGCTGATCGACGGTTCCGGCGGCGACGGTGCCGAACGCGGCGGCGACGGACAGGTCATCGCCTTTCATCTGCGCAACGAGGACGACTGGCTGCTCAACGCCGTGCCCAGCCGCCTGAAGATCGGCGCCGAAGGCTTCGAAGGCGGCGAGGACGGCAAGGCCGGCCGTTTCCTGATCAACGGCAAGGACGCCGCCCAGGCCAACAAGATGGTCATGCAGCCCGGCGACAAGGTGGTGCTGGAAACCCCCGGCGGCGGCGGTTATGGCAAGGCCTCGGATCGCCCTAAAGCGATGCGTGAGCGCGATCTGCAACAAGGTTATGTGACGAAGGCGGCGAAATGAGCAATCAGATTGTTATTGGTGTCGATGTTGGCGGCACATTTACGGATATTCTCGCGCTTGATGAGGCGTCTGGCCGGGTCGAAGTGGCAAAAGTCCCCTCAACCAAGGGCGATCAATCGGTGGGATTCCTCGAAGGCATTCTAAAAGTCACCGATGATCTGGCTGAGGTGGCGACGATTATTCACGGCACGACAGTGGCCACCAACGCTTTGTTGGAACGCAAAGGCGCAAAAACCGGTATCATCACGACCAAAGGCTTTCGCGATGTTTTGGAAATGCGCCGCCGTGATCGGCCAACCACTTGGGGGTTATGGGGGCAATTCACGCCTGTGGTCGATCGCGTCAACCGTTTGGAAGTCAATGAACGCACCCTTGCCGATGGCAGTATCCGCGTTGCAGTCGATGAAAATGAGGTCAAAGCCGCGGCGCAAACATTGCTCGATCAAGGCTGTGAAGCGGTCTGTTTGTTTTTCATTAATGGCTATGCCAATCTTGAAAACGAGGCCAAAGCGGCCAAGGCGTTGCGATCGGTTTGGCCCAATAATCACGTCAGTGTGGCAACGGAAATTCTACCTGAAATCAGAGAGTTCGAGCGCAATTCTACAGCAACACTTAATGCGTATTTGCAGCCCCCTGTGGCGCATTATTTGAGCCGCTTGGAAGATCGCATCGCAGAACATAAGGCGGAGGCCGAAATTTTAATTGTCCAGTCCAATGGTGGGGTGATGTCTGTTGAGACGGCCAAAAACCTCCCCATTCGGACCGCTTTATCCGGGCCAGCGGCTGGGGTGGTGGCCGCCCGTCAAATCGCCAGCGCCGCCGGGTTTGATAATATCATCACCGGCGATATGGGCGGCACGTCTTTTGATGTGTCCTTGGTGGCGGAGGGTAAAAATATGCTCACTGCCCAATCGAATATTGATTTTGGCATGACCATCCGCACACCCATGATTGAAATGTCCACCATTGGGGCTGGTGGTGGATCGATTGCGCATATTGACGATTCCGGCTTGCTTGAAATAGGCCCTGAAAGCGCAGGATCAGACCCGGGGCCGGTCTGTTATGGATTGGGCAATGATCGCCCCACGGTGACCGACGCTAATCTTGTTCTGGGGCGGATTGACGCGCGAAACCCCATTGGCGGCAAACATAAGCGCTTGGATTATGACGCGGCCTTAGCGGCTATCGAAACCCATATCGGCGATCCTTTAGGGTTGTCAGGCCATGATGCCGCCGAAGCAATCATCAAAGTCGCCAATGCCAAAATGGGTGGCGCTATTAGGCTGATCTCCATCGAACGAGGGTATGACCCGAAACAATTTGCCTTGATGCCTTTTGGGGGTGGCGGGGCGTTGCATACCGGCGCTTTGATGCATGATATTGGCCTTGCGGCTTCAATTGTGCCGCGATACCCCGGGGTGAATTCCGCCTTGGGCTGTGTGATGTCTGATTTACGTCATGATGAAGTGCGAACCATGAACTCCATGCTGGATGATCTGGATTGCCAGAATTTGATGGATATGATCAACGCCATGACCGTGCAATCCACCGCCATTGTTCAGCAATCGAAGGCGCGCCTTGATGCTATTGAGCGTGTGATTGAACTGGATATGCTTTATCTGGGGCAATCGCATTCTGTGGCGGTGCCGATCTCAACCGATTTGGATGCTCTGACAACAGACAGCATTCGCCAAGCCTTTATGGAAAGTTACGCCCGCGCCTATAGCCGGCCGCTCGAAGGGATACCAATCCGTGTTCTTAATCTTCGGCTTTCTGTTATCGGCGTCAGACCGGCGGTTGATCTCAATATTCTTGCGGTTGGTGAACGGGCAGATACGATAGAAGCCTGTGTTCTCGCCGATCAGCGGATTTACGCCAATGGCGCTTGGCATGATGCTAAGATTATCGATCGTCTGCGCTTGCCCAAAGGCGCTCAAATCGCGGGACCAGTTTTGTTGGTGCAGGGCGATGCTACGATCTATGTCGACCCCGGCCTGACGGCATCGGTCGATGATTTGGGCAATGTGATTATGAAAGCAACGGAGGAATAGTATGGCCGCCACCACTTTTGATCCAACCACCACCGCGGTATTGATTGTGGATTTGCAAAATGATTTTCTTGACCCCAAAGGCGCCTATGGACGGGCGGGGCAAACCAGTGCGGCGATCGCCGCGTTGCCAGAACGTCTATTGCCTTTGTTGAACGCGGTTCGCACGGCGGGCGGTTGGGTGGTGTCCACTCAATTTACCCTTGTGCCAGGCAAGGGCGGTGAGCCTTTTATTTCAACACATTTGAAGCAATTGCGGCCTTTTCTGACCAAAGGTGATTTTGCGCCAGCATCTTGGGGCAATTCGCTTGTGGATAGCCTTCAGCCTGCTGATATCACGGTTGAAAAAGTCGCTTATTCTGCTTTTTATCAGACGCGTATGGAATTTGCGCTATCGCGTGCTGGTATAAACACTTTATTTGTTTGCGGCATTGTTACCAATGGCGGTGTGGCATCCACCGTCCGTGACGCGCATGTCCGCGATTTCAACACCATCACGCTTCATGACGGATGCGCCGCCTTTTCACCGGAGACACATGATATCGCGATCAAGGCACTGCAGACCGTTGGTGGAACGATGAGCATCGCCGAGGCGCAGGCGCTGTTTAGCGGGAGCTGATCTGCCATGACGAAGGTCATCACGGAACATGAACTGGATGCCGAGATCGAGGTGGATTGCCTGATCATCGGTGGCGGGGCGGCCGGCCTGACGGCAGCGCTTGCCGCCAGCGAGGCCGGGGAGTCGGTGCTTGTTGCCGAGCGTGATACCCAGCTTTCCGGCTCGACAGCGTTGTCCTCGGGGCTGGTGCCGGCGGCGGGCACAAAAGCTCAGGCTGCGCAGTCCATATCCGACAGCGAGGACGTCTTTGTCGGCGATATCATGGCAAAGAACAAGAACAGCGCCGATCCGGATTATGTACGCACCATCGTAGCGCAGATTCCCAAGACCATCGACTGGCTGGCCGACAGCCACAATATCCCGTTCCATGTGCTTGATGATTTTCTCTA
>CAJXME010000203.1 GCA_913056245.1 uncultured Alphaproteobacteria bacterium
TCGCAAGAATTGGTGACTTTAAAAGCTAGCGGCTTTGATTTGCCTTATACGCTGGCAGAGCTGAAATGTCAGGCGATTGATCAGGAAGTGCTGCAAGGGTTTATGCAGAAATATGAGTTTAAGTCATTAGCTGTGAAAAAATCCGTGCCGGTTGCAGCCAAAGCAGTGGTAAAATTGCTGATCTGGGTGGACGGTGAAAGATGGGGTTTTTTCCTGATGAAAGGGACAAAGGCCAAGATAGCGGTCGCCTTTTTTGGTCAATTTGACGTGACGGCCGATCACCTGCGACAGACTCGTGCGGCGGCGCAATTCATCCATAAAATGTTGCGGCAAAGCCATGGCGATACTCGTCTGGTTGCAGAAAATTGATTATGGCATGAAGCCTACAGGGGATAAAAGCCTTTGATCAATGGCGAGGGCATCGACCGCCTAATCGAAATCCGATCATGGCATGACGATTAGCGGCAGGCGTTACTGGCCAAGCAATCGCGCTTTGATTTGCCCGCTGGCGGCACCGAAATCCATTTGACCCGCGTATTTTGTTTTCAACACGCCCATGACCTTGCCCATATCTTTGATCGATTCGGCACCAGATTCGGCAATCGCCGCGGTGATCGCATCGGCAATCGCCGCGTCATCCATCTGAGCCGGCAGAAAGGTGCGGATGATTGCAATTTCTTCATCTTCCGATTGCGCCAATTCTTCGCGCCCACCGTCGCGGTACATTTTCGATGATTCTTGGCGTTGCTTGATCATGGTCTGCAACATGGACAGGATTTCATCATCGCTGATGCCGTCATTATTGCCTTTGCTGCGAGCGGCGATGTCACGGTCTTTCAGCGCCGCCGTGATCAGTCGAAGCGTGCTTAATTCTTTGGCCTGACCGGCTTTGAGTGCTGCTTTTAAGGACGATTGAATCGTTTCGCGCATAAGTTTATCTCCCGACAAAGCCCGATCTCACAAATTCACCGGCAAACCTGAGCCATTCACAAATGGTTGCCATAGGGCTTGGCCTGACTATGTAAATCATGCCTTCAAGAACTTCAAGAAAAGATCGACAAACCCTCTTCGACCCCCAAGATGATGTTTTCATGCCCCTTTGGGAACGGTATATCTTGACGCGGCCGAAGTGATCGCTTAGAAGGACAAAAATCTATTGGGGCTTTCCGCAGCGTACACGCCGGAAAAGCATTTGGATCGGATGTCACAGACCTTACTTGATCGTATCGCAACCACCCTTAAGACCCCTACAGCATTATTGATTCTTGAAGACGGCACCATTTACGAAGGCTCTGGCTTTGGTGCGGAATCAATTCGCGTGGGCGAAGTTTGTTTCAACACATCGATGACCGGCTACCAAGAGATCATGACCGATCCTTCTTACGCCGGGCAGATCATCAATTTCACCTTCCCCCATATTGGGAATACCGGCACCAACGCTTTGGACATCGAAACCGATGATCCGGCGGCGCTGGGCATGATCACCCGCCTCAACCCAACAGACCCATCGAATTACCGCGCATTGGATCACTTATCGGCATGGCTTTCGAGCCACAACTTGCCGGGGATTGGCGGGATCGACACCAGAGCCTTGACCCATAGGATCAGAGATCATGGCGCGCCCAAAGGCGTGATCGCCGTCAATATGAAGGGTGAATTTGATCGTGATGCCTTGGTCAAAATGGCGCAGGATTGGCCCGGCCTTGCTGGAATGGATTTGGCGAAAGCCGTCACCCGCAAGGCGGAAGTCGATTGGCGGCAAGGGCTGTGGTCGATGGAGGCCGATGCCTATACCGATCATCACAATGGCCAGATCAATATCGTGGCGCTGGATTACGGCTGCAAGCATAACATTTTGCGCTGCTTAACCGATGCTGGGTTCAATGTTCATGTGGTGCCTGCTGAAACAAAAGCCGCCGATATCTTGTCCTTGTCCCCCGATGGGATTTTCTTATCGAACGGCCCAGGTGATCCTGCGGCAACGGCGGAATACGCGGCGGCGGAAATTCGCACCCTTGCCGAAGCCAATCTGCCGATCTTTGGCATTTGCATTGGCCATCAATTGATCGCGGAAGCCTTTGGCGCGTCCACTTTTAAGATGAAACGCGGGCATCGCGGCGCCAATCATCCGGTGAAAGACCTTGCGACGGGCAAAATTGAAATCACCAGCCAGAACCATGGCTTTGCCGTTGATCCGGACAGTTTGCCCAATGATCTTGAAGTCACCCATCTGTCGCTTTTCGATGGCAGCGTGGAAGGGTTAAAGCATAAAACTTATCCTGTTTTCTCTGTGCAATATCACCCCGAAGCCTCGCCGGGGCCCCATGATTCGCAGTATCTGTTCCGACGCTTTGCTGATCTGATCCTCAACCAACGTGCTGAAAGAGACTCCCATGCCTCGTCGTGATGATATTTCTTCGATTATGATCATCGGCGCCGGGCCAATCATCATTGGTCAGGCTTGTGAATTTGATTATTCCGGCGCGCAAGCCTGTAAAGCGCTCCGCGAAGAAGGCTATCGGGTTATTCTGGTCAATTCCAATCCCGCCACGATCATGACCGATCCGGGGATGGCGGATGCCACTTATATTGAGCCGATCACGCCAGCCATGGTGGCTAAAATCATCGCGGCAGAAAAGCCTGACGCGCTCTTGCCAACCATGGGCGGTCAAACCGCCTTGAACACCGCCCTTGCTTTGGCCAAAGACGGCACATTAGAAGCGCATGGCGTTGAATTGATCGGCGCCAGCATTAACGCCATCGAAAAGGCGGAAGACCGGCAATTGTTCCGTGATGCCATGGATAAAATTGGCCTCAACAGCCCCCGCTCACGGCTGGTCAACACGTTTGAAGACGCCATCGCCGCGCTTGATCATGTGGGGCTTCCCGCGATCATCCGCCCATCCTTTACCCTTGGCGGTGAAGGCGGCGGCATCGCCTATAACACCAAAGAATTTGAAGATATCGTCCGTGGCGGCTTGCGCCTCTCGCCGGTCAATGAAGTGCTGATCGAAGAATCGGTTCTTGGCTGGAAAGAATACGAAATGGAAGTGGTGCGCGATCGCGCCGACAACTGCATCATCATCTGTTCGATTGAAAACATTGACCCTATGGGGGTTCATACCGGCGACAGCATGACCGTCGCGCCTGCCCTGACCCTCACTGATAAAGAATATCAAGATATGCGCGACGCATCGCTGGCGGTGTTGCGCGAAATTGGCGTTGATACCGGCGGCTCCAATGTGCAATTTGCGGTCGACCCTAAAACCGGCCGTCAATTGGTCATCGAAATGAACCCAAGGGTCAGCCGGTCTTCCGCCCTCGCGTCCAAGGCCACAGGATTTCCGATTGCGAAAATCGCGGCTAAATTGGCGATAGGCTACACGCTGGATGAATTGGACAACGACATCACCGGCGGCGCGACCCCGGCGAGTTTTGAGCCAACCATTGATTATGTGGTCACTAAA
>CAJXME010000204.1 GCA_913056245.1 uncultured Alphaproteobacteria bacterium
GAAGGCGATCATATATTCGCGCATCCGTGTTTTGACCGAATGCCAACTGGCCAAAATCGCCAAAGGCGTTAGGAAAGCCGACAAGACCACGAAAGGCATGGAAATCCCATCAACACCCATATGATAGCCGATGCCTTCGCGCCCCAGCCATTCGCCGCGATCTTCAAATTGATAGCCGCTTACCGAAGGGTCGAAATGCCAAAAGATGAACAACGACATCAAAAAGGTAAAGCCTGACACCCATAGCGCGACGTTACGGGAATTGCGGATCACCACATCGTCTTCACCACGGATGAGCAGCAAAAAGACCACACCCATCAGGGGCAGGAAAGTAAGAACCGTTAAAACTGGCCAAGTGGTTTCCATATCAACCCCCAAAACCGCGCGCGTACCACGTGATCAGCGCAACCACGCCGATCAACATTGCGAACGCGTAATGAAAAACGTAACCCGTTTGAAGGCGGCTGCAAAAGGCGGAGAAACGCCCCACAAGCGATGACACGCCATCAGGCCCCAGCGCATCAATCGTGCCGATATCGCCCTTTGTCCAGAACAGACGCCCAAGCGCCACAGCAGGCTTCACAAAAACCGCATCATAAAGTTCATCCACATACCATTTGTTGAAGAACAGCGCGTGAATAGGACGGAACATCCGCACCATCACGCTCGGCAAACTTGGGAAGAACATATAGAAGACATAAGCCAAGGTGATCCCAGCCGTGCCGACAATCAATGGCGCATATTTAACCAGTTTTGGCACATGATGGGCGTTTTCCATCGCGCTATGCTGCGGCAAGATCAGGATCGATTCACGCCAGAAATCCTGCCAATGATGACCAACAAAGAGATCAAACAGCATTGAACCTGAGAAAATCGCGCCGACAGCAAGCACAAATAATGGCAAGAGCATCACCATTGGGCTTTCGTGAATATGGCTCATCACTTCTGCGGAGGCGCGCGGCTTGCCATGGAAGGTCATGATCAAAAGACGCCAAGAATAAAAAGCCGTTAAGAAGGCGGCGAGAACCCCCATATAGAAGGCAAATTCACCTGTCGCCGCGTGTTGCGCCCAAGCCGATTCAAGGATCATATCTTTGGAATAATACCCCGCGAAGAACGGCACGCCCGCCAAAGCCAGTGAGCCGATCCACATCATCGCATAGGTGACGGGTATCTTTTTCCAGATGCCGCCCATATTGCGCATATCTTGTTCATCGGACATGGCGTGGATGACTGACCCCGCGCCTAAGAACAATAGCGCCTTAAAAAACGCGTGGGTGGTCAGGTGGAACATCGCGGCGGGATAAGCCGACACGCCAGCGGCAAAGAACATATAGCCCAATTGCGAATAGGTGGAATAGGCAATCACGCGCTTGATATCAAATTGAGTAAAGCCAATCGTGGCGGCAAAGATCGCGGTCAAGGCGCCAACAATCGTGATGAATTCCAAGGTAAAGGGCGCGTATTCCAGCATAGGCGACAGGCGGCAAACCATGAACACCCCAGCCGTCACCATGGTGGCGGCGTGAATAAGCGCGGAGACCGGCGTTGGCCCTTCCATCGCATCAGGCAACCAAGTATGGAGACCCAATTGCGCGGATTTCCCCATGGCGCCAATAAACAGCAGGATGCCAACCACTTCTAAGGCGGGCAGGCTCATCCCCAAGAATTCCAATTGCGTTCCAACAAGACTTGGCGTCGCGGCGAAAATCGCATCCAATTGGATTGATCCTGTTAAAGCGAAAACACCAAAAATACCCAGCGCAAAGCCGAAGTCACCGACACGGTTCACCACAAAGGCTTTCATCGCGGCAGTATGCGCGGATTCGCGGTGATACCAGAAGCCAATCAACAAGTAAGACGCAACGCCAACACCTTCCCAACCAAAGAACATTTGCACCAGATTATCAGCCGTGACCAGCATCAACATCGCAAAGGTAAAGAGGCTGAGATACGCCATAAACCGAGGCTTTGAGTCATCATGCGACATGTAACCAACGGAATAGATATGCACCATGGTCGACACGGTGGTGACCACTATCACCATCACCGCGGTGAGCGCATCATAACGAAGCGCCCAATCGACCTGAAACTGACCTGAAGAAATCCATGTCGCAAGCGGCACGGTGACATCAACGCCGGAGACGGCCATCGTCAAGAAGCCATACCAGCCCAGCACCATCGACAGCACCATGGCGGCAATCGAAACAATGAACCCACCCTGATCATTTTTCAACAAAGAGAAAATGCCAGCGCCAATCGCGCCAAGTAAGGGCAGAAAAACAATAGCAGAGATCATTGTTCTTAGCCTTTCATCATATTAATGTCTTCAACCGCGATGCTGCCACGGTTGCGGAAATAGACCACCAGAATGGCCAAGCCAATCGCCGCTTCCGCCGCGGCCACCGTCAGGATGAACATGGCAAAAATCTGACCCGATAAATCGCCGAGATGCGTAGAAAACGCCACCAGATTAATATTCACCGCCAAGAGCATCAATTCGATGCACATTAGAATCGTGATCACGTTCTTACGATTGAGGAAAATCCCGATCGCCCCAAGCGTAAACAAAATGGCGGCCACGGTAAGGTAATGAAATAGTGAAATCGGGTCCATTAGCGCACCACCTTTTTTGAATTATCTTGCGAAGGAAGAATGGATTTCGGCGCCACGTTATTTTCAACCGAAATAAGCGTAATCGTTTCGTCACGCGTCCGAGCATTCTGCTGGGCAATCGATTGCCGCTTGACGCCTTCGCGATGCCGCATGGTCAGCGTAATCGCCCCAATCATCGCCACCAGCAAGATCAAGCCAGACAGCTGGAACGCCAGGAAATACTGGTCATAAAGCAGCATGCCCAAGGCGGCGGTGTTTTCCAGCTGGTCAGGCGTGACAGCCCCACGCGCCGCGCGCGCGCTGTCGGTGATTTCCCAGCTGCCATAGGCCATGCCAAATTGCATCAGCAACACCAGCCCGATCAGCAGCGCCAGTGGCATATATTTGGCCATCTCTGCCTTCAGCTCGGCAAAATCGACATCCAGCATCATGACCACAAACAAGAACAATACCGCCACGGCGCCCACATAGACGATGATCAAAAGCATCGCCACAAATTCGGCGCCCAGCAGCACAAACAGCCCCGCAGAGGACAGGAAAGCCAGAATAAGCCACAAAACCGAATGCACCGGGTTGCGGCTGATCACGGTCATCAAACCGCCGGCAACCACGCAGATTGCAAAGAGGTAGAAAGCCAGTGCAATAACGCTCATTTCGTTGTGTCCTCTTTTTCGTCCATCACCTCGCGCGCAAGCGACATGGCGCGGTTCATGGAAGGAATGCCAGCAAACATCGACATTTGTGCGATGGTTTCGGCTATTTCATCTTTTGTGGCCCCTGCCTCTAGGGCGTGGCGCACGGTCAGGCGCATGGCACTATCGGCTTGC
>CAJXME010000205.1 GCA_913056245.1 uncultured Alphaproteobacteria bacterium
GATGGTTTCGATTGGTGTGAGGCGGCCTCAGCAGGATCGGGGATCGGCCAAATGACGGCGTCATCCCTGAGGGCATGCAAAAACCGCATCCCCGCAAGCGAGCCTGTCCCCACGCCAGCTGGCCCCACGCAATTGAAAGTCGGCGATGGGCTGCGGCCTTGGTCTGCCGCGATGGTTTCCGTCAAGCGGCGGCGAGATTGAAAACGCCTTCCCCTGCCGCCACTGCCATCCTTGCGTTGGGGGGCGTTGTAATAATCGCGCAAAATCGGATCGGCCCATATCTTGCCGCCATAGAGATGCGGCTGATCATGATTGGCCGTCTCAATGGCTTGCCAGAGAGCGATAGCATCGCGCAAATCCAGCCCCGATTGGGGATAATACCCGCCGCCATCTTCATCGAAAGGATCGCAAGCAAAAGGATGGCTAAACGCAAAATCAATACCCGCCAGCACGCGATGCCCTTGATCGCGCTTTTGGCGAAGATAAGCCATCACCATCACGCGGCTCCAACCCTTGGGATGCGGAGGCGGAATAAGGCGGGGGCAAGCCCTTCCCTTTTCGGCTTCGGCGACTTGAATCCCTTTATGGCACTCGCCTTGGGCGCCAGACCAGTCGATGCCGATGAACAGATTAAAACCCGTCATTCTTGATCGTTGATCGCTTGACGTTTTTTCGACCAATACTCAAGGCGTTTTTTCACCTCGCGCTCAAAGCCGCGTTCAACGGGTTGGTAGAAGTCGTGGCGCGGCAAGTCATCAGGAAAGCAATTCTGCCCCGAAAACCCATCCGCCGTGTCGTGATCATAGACATAGCCAGAACCATAGCCCAATTCCTTCATCAAGCCTGTGGGGGCGTTTAAGATATGCTTAGTCGGCATCAGCGAGCCGGTATCGTGGGCGGTTTTCATTGCCGCTTTGAACGCCACATAAGCCGCGTTTGATTTCGGCGCGGTGGCCAGATAAAGCACCAAAGCCGCGACGGCTAATTCCCCTTCCGGCGTGCCGAGGCGTTCATAACTCTGCCACGCGGAAATGGCATGGCTCAAGGCTTGAGGTTCCGCAAGACCAATATCTTCAGACGCAAACCGCGCAAGCCGGCGCAAGATATAGCGCGGGTCTTCGCCACCAACCAGCATCCGCGCCAGCCAATAAAGCGCCGCGTCCGCATCCGATGACCTTAAAGATTTATGCAAGGCTGACATCAAATTGTAATGCTGATCGCCTGCGCGATCAAAAGCCGCCGCGCGCTGTGATAAGACTTGCGTCAAGGTTTCCGGCGTCAGCGCATCTTGACCGTCTTGTTGCTGCGCCATCACGGTTTCGACCATATTGAGTAAATACCGCCCATCGCCATCGGCCATGGCTTTCATGGTTTGCTTGGCGTCATCATCCATGCGCAGCGTCACGCCTTCATGGGATTCCGCCCGCGCGATCAGGGCTTCTAAGGCGGCATCATCAAGGCGGTTCAGCACCAAGACCTGACAGCGGGACAAGAGCGCACCGTTTAAGGCAAAACTGGGGTTTTCCGTCGTCGCCCCCACCAGAACCACCCGCCCATCTTCAACATGGGGGAGCAATCCATCTTGCTGGGCTTTATTGAAGCGATGCACCTCATCGACAAAAAGCAACGTGCCGGTGCCCGTCAAACTTCGCTCATCAGCGCGCGCAAAGACTTTGCGCAATTCCGCCACGCCATCAAAGACAGCTGACACCGGCTCAAAGGCCAAGCCTGATTCCGCCGCCAGCAATCGCGCTATGGTGGTTTTGCCTGTGCCGGGCGGCCCCCAAAAAATTAAGGATGGCATCATCTGCCCGCTTCGCGCCGCCGCCACCATGCGCGATAATTTCCCGTCTGATCCCAGCAGATGATCTTGCCCCGAAACATCGGATAATTTTAGCGGCCGCATCCGTTCCGCCAAAGGCTTTTGCCGAGTTTGATCAAAGAGGGAAGATGAAGGCGTCATAATGAAACGATTATGCAACGACTGCTAGCCATGTTTCAAATCAAAAGAAAAAGGCCGGCAATGCCGACCTTTTTGGAATTCGATTTTTTATGCTGTTACGCGGCTGATTCTTCAACCGGCGTGTCATCATCCAAGACTGGGCCTGAATCTTGACCGCGAGCATCTTCGTCACGATCGACGAATTCAATCACCGCCATAGCGGCACTGTCGCCATAACGGAAACCGGCTTTGATGATGCGGGTGTAACCGCCTTGGCGATCGGCGTAACGTTCAGCCAAAGTGTCAAACAGTTTGGTCACCATGTCATTGTCGCGCAGGCGAGCAAAGGCCAGACGACGGGCATGGAGATCACCACGCTTGCCGAGGGTGATCAGGCGTTCAACAACAGGGCGCAACTCACGGGCTTTAGCCAATGTGGTTACGATCTGTTCATGCTTAATAAGGGCTTGGGACATGTTGCGGAACAGCATCTGACGATGTTGTGAGGTGCGGTTCAGTTTCCGTCCAGACATACGATGGCGCATTTTTGGTCTCCTGTAATCGCGCTGGGCCTAGAAAGGTTCGTCCAGGCGTTTGGCCATTTCTTCAATATTTTCTGGTGGCCAGTTGGGAACATCCATGCCGAGTTCAAGACTCATCGCTCTCAGCACTTCTTTGATCTCATTCAATGATTTGCGGCCAAAATTCGGCGTCCGCAGCATTTCCGGTTCCGTCTTTTGCACCAAATCACCGATATAGACGATGTTGTCGTTCTTCAAGCAATTTGCAGAACGCACAGAAAGTTCAAGTTCATCAACTTTCTTAAGCAGATTGCGGTTAAACGGCAATTCATCGGCGTCTTCTTGAGGAGCAACGGTTGATGGCTCTTCAAAATTGATCATTGGCTGCAATTGGTCTTGCAGGATGCGTGCCGCAAAAGCGACCGCGTCTTCAGGCATGACCGAACCATCGGTTTCCAGCGTCAACAGCAATTTGTCAAAATCGGTACGCTGACCAACACGGGTGTTTTCCACCTTATAGGCCACTTTGCGGATTGGCGAATAAATCGCATCAATCGGGATCAGGCCGATAGGGCTGTCTTCATTGCGATTGGCGCTCGCCGGAACATAACCACTGCCGGTTTCGACCGTCAATTCAGCATTCAATTCAGCGCCTTGATCGAGGGTGCAGATGACGTGATCAGGGTTCATGATCTCAACGCCATTGACCAGATTGATCATCGCGGCGGTTACGGTGCATGGGCCTTCAGCCGATAAGCGCAAACGCTTAGGGCCTTCAACGGACATCTTCACCGCGACACCTTTAAGGTTCAACACGATATCGGTGACGTCTTCGCGCACGCCGGGAATCGACGAGAATTCATGCAATACACCGTCGATCTGCAGGCTGGTAATGGCGGCGCCCTGCAGCGACGACAGAAGGACGCGACGAAGCGCATTGCCAAGCGTCAGCCCGAAGCCGCGTTCCAGCGGCTCGGC
>CAJXME010000206.1 GCA_913056245.1 uncultured Alphaproteobacteria bacterium
AGTGTCACGTTCCATGATCTTTTCAATATCTTTGAGCGTCCGGCCTGTATGCTTGACATAGATGCCGTTTAGCCGCTCTCTCAAACTTAGGATTTCGCGCGCGTGGATTTCGATATCCGTGGCTTGACCTGAAAACCCGCCTGAAGGTTGATGCGTCATGATCCGTGAATTGGGCAGGCTGTAGCGTTTGCCCGCCGCGCCAGCCATCAGAAGCAACGATCCCATGGAAGCCGCTTGGCCCATGCAAACCGTGGATACTTCGGGGCGGATATATTCCATCGTATCGTAAATCGCGAGGCCTGAAGTCACCACACCGCCCGGCGAATTGATATACATCGAAATATCCAATTTTGGATTTTCGGATTCCAGAAACAACAACTGGGCGCAAATCACCGAAGACACCGCGTCATCAATCGGACCATTGATAAAAATGATCCGCTCTTTCAGCAGGCGAGAATAAATATCAAAAGCGCGTTCACCACGGCTGGTCTGCTCAACCACCATCGGCACAAGAGCAGACCCATAAGCGGCATTGAGGTTTAGCATTGGGGCATCTGAAGACGATGTCATTGAAAATCCTTACTGCCCTAATGCGGGCTTTTGCTAATCTTTCTTTTTCGCCGCAGATTTTTTCGCAGCGGCTTTCGTCGCGGTTTTCTTAGCAGCGGCTTTCTTAGCAGCCTTTTTTGCGGTCTTCTTCGCAGGCTTGGCTTCTTCGTCATCCGCTTTGTAGAGGTCCTCTACAGAAATAACGTTGTCATTGACGGTCGCCATTTCAAGGATGTAGTCGATAACTTTATCTTCAAAGACAGGGCCTGCCAGATTTTGAGCCGCTTGTGGGTTCTGCTGGAAGTATTCAAGCACTTGCTGTTCTTGGCCAGGGTGACGCTGAGCTTCGGCAAAAATAGCGCGGTTCTTTTCTTCTTCGGTGACCTGCAAATTATTGAGGCGGCCGATTTCCGTCAAAGCCATGCCAAGGCGAACACGGCGGCGCGCCAAGGAATCCGCTTCGGCTTTATCGTCATCAGACATGCCATCATCGCAAGAATGATCATGATCGTCTTCTTTATGCTCATGAGGGTTCATGGCGTGACAAATGGAACTGTATTCTTGCGCAACCAGTGTTGGCGGCACGTCAAATTCACCCATTTCATCATCAAGCGCATTCAACACCGACGTTTTGACTTTCGTACGGATCGCGGTGTTGTGTTGGCGGCCGATTTGCTCACGTACAGCGGCTTTCAGCGCATCGAGATTGTCCATGCCCAAAGACGCGGCAAATTCATCATCAATCTTCATTTCGCCGGGTTCATGCAATTCATGAACGGTAACTTCAAAGATGCTTTCTTTGCCCGCGAGATGAGCGGCAGGGTATTCATCAGGGAATTTCACCGGCACATCGACGGTGGTGCCTGGCTTGGCGCCGATTAAGCCGTCTTCAAAGCCGGGAATAAAGGTGTTTGAACCAAGACCAAGGCGATGGCCTTCGGCGGAGCCGCCTTCAAAGGCTTCACCATCAATGCGGCCAACAAAGTCGATCACCACCGTATCGCCTGATTTTGCCGCCCGTGGCTTTTCCACAGGTTTGGTGGGGATGTTTTCTTTAGCGATGGTTTCCACCGCTTCGTCGACTTCTTGGTCAGACACCTCAACCGATGGCCGATCAACCGTCAATTTGGACAGATCAATCGGGTCAATTTCAGGCATCACTTCCATTTTCAAAGTGGCTTTCAGATCGCCGCCTTCTTCGTAATCGGTGATGTCGAGCGATGGGTTGGTGGCTACGCGCAGATCATGCTCTTCAATAGCTTTACGGGTCGCATCATCAAGCGCCGCCTGAAGCACTTCACCAAGCACTTGTTTGCCGTAGCGGGTTTTCACCACGCTGGCCGGCACTTTACCAGGGCGGAAGCCCGGCATTTTGATTTCTGTTGCTAGTGAGGCAATGCGCTCATCCACGCGGCTTTCGATTTGCGCAGCGGTCAAAGTGATGTTGAATTCGCGCTGCAAACCTTCCGATGATGTTTGAGTAACGTCCATAATGATTGTCCGATTCCTGTCCGAAATAAGTGGGGCGAGTGACCGGATTTGAACCGGCGACCTCCAAAGCCACAATCTGGCGCTCTAACCAACTGAGCTACACCCGCCATCAGATGAGATGATCTAAACAATTGCCCTGCTATCGTCAAGAGAGATGACGCCGATATTGAAAAAAACATCACCAAAGGCTCAAAAAGATACTCAGCGCCGGACAAGCCACTGGACAAGCCTTAGCGGAGAACGATAAATTATTGCTGGTTTTATTGCTCACCACCCCTTCCTTTTATGGAGCCCAACCATGTCCAATCTTGCCCATCGCGCCTCTCTTTTGGGAACGGAAACAGCCTTTACCGTCTTGGCGCGGGCGGCGGAATTATCGGCCATGGGCAAAGACATCATTAATCTTGGCATTGGGCAGCCGGATTTCCCCACCCCTGAGCATATCGTCGAAGCCGGCATCAAAGCCCTGCGCGATGGTCATCACGGCTACACCCCATCCGGCGGCGTGCTTAAATTGCGCGAAGCCGTCGCGGCCTTGCTCCACGCTCAAACCGGCGCGGAGATATCGCCTTCGCGTATTCAGATTCTTCCCGGCGGAAAGGTCGTGATCTTTTTTGCCGCTATGATTGGAGCTTGTTTAGGGTTCTTGTGGTACAATGGATTCCCTGCTCAGGTTTTCATGGGTGATACGGGAAGCATGGCTCTTGGTGGCGCAGTTGCCGCTGTAGCTATCATCATAAAGATGGAGTTATTGCTCCCAATTTTATGCGGGATTTTCTTTGCTGAAAGCTTAAGTGTCATTCTTCAAGTAAGCTATTTCAAATACACCAAGAAAAAATACGGAGAGGGCAAACGCATTTTTTTAATGTCTCCTTTACATCACCATTACCAAAAGAAGGGTATTCCAGAAAGCAAAATCACCCTCCGCTTTTGGTTGATCACCGTCATCCTCATTCTAGCAACCATAGCATTAATCAAATTAAGATAATTGACTAAAAGGATTTCCATATTGGGCTCAGGAATAAGTGGATTAGGTTCCGCCATACTTGCAAAAAAGCAAGGCTGGAATGCCTTTGTTTCTGATATGGGTTCAATCCAAGAATCAACCAAGATAAAGCTCGATAAACTTTCAGAAGATAAGACAAAAACTGAGACGGTTATGAAATTTTATTACTTTGCTGATACGCTTATACGTGGCGGCAATGGTTCTATTTATCGCACCAATTTAAAAACGGGTGCTAGCCAACTGTTAATAGAAAGCATCAATCTAGGGGGATTTGCGATTTCGCATGAGTTTGGATGGATTTACTATACCCAAAACTCGGCAGTGAATACCTATCCTGATTTGGTACGGATGCGTTTTGATGGCACAG
>CAJXME010000207.1 GCA_913056245.1 uncultured Alphaproteobacteria bacterium
CCCGCGTCTTTTGCCAAAGCAATAAGCGCTTGAACCGTGTTTTGATCCAAAAGGCCTTTGTTGTAATCGGATAAGATCAAGACATCGGTTTTGCTTAACGCCGATTTGACCGTGTTGATGAGGCGTTTGGTCAAGGCGGGAGATAACGGCGCGGTCACCTCGTGATCAAGGCGCAGGATTTGTTGCCCCGAAGACGTAAAGCGTGTTTTTACCGTGGTCAGACGCTGGCGGTCGGTGATGGCTTTCAGCGTGATGCTTGGCTCTTCGGCAAGGCAGGTCACCAATTTCGAGGCGTTGTCATCTTGACCCACCACCCCGATCAGCGTCGATAAAATGCCAAATCGCGCCAGATTGCGCGCCACATTCGCCGCCCCGCCGGGCATTAAACTTTCGCTTTGATAGGTCAAGACTGGCACCGGCGCTTCGGGGGAGATGCGGTTGACTTTGCCCGTCACAAATTGATCCAACATCACATCGCCAACCACGGTGATGCGTTTGCCCGGCATGGCGCTCATGATGGAACTAAAACTGGTCATGATTAAGCCTTAAGCGATTTGTATTTTTCACGAAGTTTAATGGCGCCGCCTTTTAAGGTCTTGGCTTCGCCTCGCGCCACCACCAAATCATCCTCACCGACATTTTGAGTGATGGTGCTGCCCGCGCCAATCAACGCGCGATCCCCAATGGTCACGGGCGCGACCAGCGCGGAATTTGATCCGATGAAGACCTGATCGCCAATGGTGGTGCGGTTTTTATTGTAACCGTCATAATTGCAAGTGATGGTGCCTGCCCCAATATTCGTGCCGGTGCCAATGGTGCTGTCGCCAAGATAGGTCAGGTGATTGGCTTTCGATAAATCGCCCATGGTGATGTTTTTGGTTTCGACAAAATTGCCAATCTTAACGCCCTCGCCGAGATGGGTTCCCGGGCGAAGCCGCGCATAAGGCCCGATCACGCAACAAGGGCCGGTGCGCACCCCTTCAAGATGGCTGAAGGATTTGATCTCACTGCCTTCACCGATATGAACGCCTGGGCCAATCACCACATGAGGGTCGATCACCACGTCTTGTTCGATGATGGCGTCGTGATGGAGAAACACCGTTTCCGGCGCGATCAAGGTTGCCCCCGCTGCCATGGCGGCGTGACGCAAGCGTTGCTGCATCACGGCTTCAGCCGCCGCCAAATCAGCGCGGTCATTGATGCCCAACACTTCATCTTCATCGGCTTCGATGGCGATGACGCCATGCCCTTTCTGCCGCGCCAAAGCGATGCAATCGGTCAAATATTTTTCGCCGCTATTGGCATTGAATCCAATCTCGCTGAGCCATTCAAACAGCATCGGGGCTTTTAAGGCCATGATCCCTGCATTGACAAAAGTGATGGTTTTTTCATCCGCGCTGGCGTCTTTTTCTTCGGTGATTTTCAGCAAGCCGCCTTGATCATCGGTGATCAGCCGCCCATAGCCCGTGGGGTCTTTGGCGTGAAAGCCAAGGCAAGCGATGCCCAGATCAGAGGCGGTTAAACTTTGGGCAAGGCGATGATAGGTATCGGCGCTGACCAAAGGCGTATCCGCAAAGGCGACAATAACAACCCCTTCATAGCCATCAAGGGCTTCGGCGGCGCATTCAACAGCGTGACCTGTGCCTTTCGGCGGGTGTTGGATCGCGGTGGTAACATCAGCCTCTTGGCGGTCAGCGTAATTGCGGATTAAGTCTGCGATTTGCGTGTTATCTTGAGGCGTGATGACGATTTGCTTTTCCGCGCCCGCCGCAAACGAACTGTCCAAAACCCAAGCCAAAAGAGGCTTCCCCCCAAGGCGATGCAAAGGCTTTGGCAAGGATGATTGCATACGCTTGCCTTGTCCGGCAGCGAGGATAATGGTTGCAAAACTCATCCCTCTTTATAAGCCTTTGCGGCGGCAAATAAAAGCCATGATTGTTTGTTGCGCTGGATGCGGCTGACCATAAAAATCGTTATGACAAGACGATGGACAGGCCATTGATTGCAGGCTCAAAACCTCGTACAAAGAAGGACTGCGTTTTAGACTTGGGATGATGAAATCATGTGTGGAATCGTTGGCGCTATCGGCCATCAAAACGCCGCTTCAGTTCTGTATGAATCGTTGCAGCGTCTTGAATATCGAGGCTATGACAGCGCCGGTATTTGCACTTTTGATGACCAAGGGCTGCATCGCCGCCGCGCCGTTGGTAAACTCAAAGAATTAGGCCAATTGCTCGCCAAAGAGCCGCTTGATGGCGATTGCGGCATTGGCCATACCCGTTGGGCGACCCATGGCGGCGTGACGCAAGACAACGCGCATCCGATCATGGCGGGGGATGATATCGCGGTTGTTCATAACGGGATCATCGAAAACCACAAAGCCCTGCGCCAACGGTTGAGCGAGGATGGTCATGTGTTTTCATCCCAAACCGATACCGAAGTGTTAAGTCATTTGTTTCGTGAGGCGATAACGGCCACTGATGACTTCCAATCGGCCACGGCTCAGGTGATTGAACAAATCGAAGGGGCTTATGCCTTTGCGGTGATGGCGACGGCCTATCCCCGTCAGATTGCCATTGCCCGTCAAGCCTCTCCCTTGGCGATTGGGCTGGGTGAAGACGCCAATTACATCGGCTCTGATGCCATGGCCATGGGATCGATGACCCGCCGGATCGTCTTTTTGAAAGATGGGGATTACGGCGTCATTGCCCAGCATGAGATCACGATTTTTGATGAAAACAACGCCCCGGTTGATCGCCCCGTGGTGATGTCATCGGTTAGCCCCGGGTTGGTCTCAAAAGACGGCTATCAACATTACATGGAAAAGGAAATCCATGAACAGCCTGACGCCATCGCCCACACCTTGGCGGAATTGATCGATGATCAGGGGAATTTGACGGTCGATCTAGGGGATGCGGCGTCTATTCGCGGCATGGTGATGCTTGCGGCGGGCACGTCGCATAACGCCGCGATGATTGGCAAATACTGGTTTGAATCGCTGGCGGATTTGCCTGTGATCACTGAAATCGCGTCGGAATTTCGATACCGCAACCCTTCGGTGCGTCATCTCGATATGGCCATGGGGATTTCGCAATCGGGTGAGTCGCTAGACACCTTGATGGCGCTTCGCTACGCCCAAGGCAAGGGGTTGAAGACCATCGGCTTGGTCAATGTGCCGGAAAGCACGATTGCCCGCGAAACGGATGTGCAAATGCTGACGCGCGCGGGGCCTGAAATCGGCGTCGCCAGCACCAAAGCCTTCACCGCACAATTGACGATATTGCTCGGCATGGCGGCGGCGCTTGGCCGTGACCGCGGGGTGATTGACGCCGATCGTTGCCACGCGATTAAGGATCACCTTGTGCGATTGCCGCGCTTGGTGGGTGAGGCCATGTCTGGT
>CAJXME010000208.1 GCA_913056245.1 uncultured Alphaproteobacteria bacterium
ATCCATCGTTAAGTTTGTGGAAATAGGGTTCCTTATCCTCAAACTCGCATGTTCTGATGTTACCATCTCCTTTCCCGCAGAGATAGATAACATCGGTGTCAGAATCATACATGGGCATCAATGCACCAGAAGCGGTATCAATCTTTTCCACATGCACTGGTTTGTCAAGTGACTTCAAGTCCCAGCCTGCTGAAAAAATCCGATCCCCCTCGGCCGTGATGATACCAACGCGAAGATCATTATCTTTTCGAAGAAGGGAAAAGGCTTCGGCCAACGCGCGGCTCATTTCATGGTCAATGGCGTTGACTTTCGGCTTGTTGAGCTTGACCTCAAGCACATGGCCCTTGCGGGATACTTCTACCATGTCCGACATCTTCATATTCTCCTGTTCCGGTTTAGGCAAAGGCCGGCATAACTTCATTGATGAACAGTTCAAGTGACCGGCACTGCTCTTTGCGACCCAGCCCCATGCTGGCGTAATAAATGAACTCTTCAACGCCAAGGGCTTGATACCGCTTGAGTTTCGCGATCACCTCATCGGGGCTGCCAAACAACAAATTCTCTTCCAGCATATCGGCGTTATATTCATCGCGATTGGCCAATTCTTCGAGCGGAATTTGTTTTGGGAAGCCATTGGTCACCCCGCCAATATTGCGGAATAAACTTTCAAATTGCCCTAAGACCAGCCGAATGGCATCAATCGCGGCGTCGCGATCCGCTTGATTTTCATAAACCGCCGCGTGCCGCATCATGGCAAAGCGAGGCCGTCTTGCGTTGGGGTATTTGGCCAATGTTTCTTCGAATTGCTGCATATACAATTCCGCCTCAGAAAACGGGCGAGTGAGCGGCCAAGACATAACATTACAGTCATTGCGCAAAGCATAGTCAAAGGTGATGGGGGATCGCGCCGCCACCCAAACCGGCGGGTTATCTTGCACGGGTTTCGGGCAAGACGTTGAGGTGGGGAATTGCCAAAACTCACCGTTATGCTCGACATCGCCTTTCCACAAAGCCTGCACCACGGGGAGCATTTCTTGCATATATTGCCAAGCATCCGATTGTTTAAGCCCCGGCCGCATGCGATCGAATTCCCGCTGATAGGCGCCTGAGCCAATGCCAAATTCCAACCGGCCGCCGCTGATCAAATCCAGAAACGCCGCCTCACCCGCCAAGTTGATCGGATGCCAGTAAGAGGCGTTCGCCACCCCTGAGCCAAGCCGTATCTTATCCGTATGGGTTGCCCACCATGTCAGGATTTGGAAAGGATTCGGCGCGATGGTCATTTCCAGCGCGTGATGTTCTGCCGCCCAAACGATATCAAAACCGCCGTCTTCAGCCATCTGCACCATTTCTAAGGTGTGTTTTTGGACGGCGTCCATGCTGGTTTGATCGTTCATCCGTTCCAAGTTAACCGCGAGTTGAAATTTCATAACTACCTCCTAACGCGCTACAAACTGACTTGCCAAAGGCGTCGATGATGTGTTCATCCAAACCGTCTTTGGCCTTGTGTAATCATAAACCGCTTGAAAGCCGCTTTCACGGCCATAGCCCGATTGCTTCATGCCGCCAAATTCCGCGATGGGCGAAATCATGCGATAGGTGTTGACCCAAACAATGCCGGCTTTAATTTTCTTCGCCATCCGAAGCGACCGGGCGCTGTCGCGGGTGAAGATGCCTGCCGCTAAGCCATGCTCGCTGTCATTGGCCAAGGCCAAGACCTCGTCTTCGTCACGGAAGCGCAACACCGCCACCACTGGGCCAAACAATTCGGTGTCGACGATGGTCAAATCCTGACGCGGGCATTCCACAATGGTTGGCTCAAAGAATTGCCCTGCCAAACCTTCGGGTCTCTTGCCGCCGACGCGAATAGACGCGCCTTCTTGTTTGGCGATCGACAATTGGTTTTCGATATGCTCGAGCTGCGCCTTGGTGCAAAGCGGCCCCATTTCCGTGTCTTCAGCCATGGGATCACCGATCACCACGGATTTTGCCACCACCGCCAGTTTATCGAGAAATTCATCAGCAATATCGTCATGCAGATAGAGCCTTGATCCCGCCACGCAACTTTGGCCTGACGCGGCAAAGATTCCGCCTACCGCGCCATTGACCGCGCTTTCGATATCCGCATCATCAAAAACAATAAACGGCGACTTGCCGCCCAATTCCAACGATACTTCCGCAAAATTTTCGGCCGAATTGCGGATCACATGACGGGCGGAAACAGGCCCACCCGTAAAGGAAATGCGCGCCACTTTGGGATGCGTTGTCAGGATTTTGCCGCAAGGATCGCCATGGCCTGTGACGATATTGACCACGCCATCGGGGATGCCCGCTTCTTTGATCATGCGGCCAAAGGCCAACATCGCGGCGGACGCGTGTTCAGAAGCCTTAAGCACAATCGTATTGCCTGCCGCTAAGGCTGGTCCAATTTTCACCGCCGATAAAAACAATTGGGAATTCCACGGAACAATCGCGGCGATGACCCCTAAAGGCTCACGATCTGTAAACACAAAAGTATCGGGTTTATCGATCGGCAAGGTCTCGCCGCTGATTTTATCCGCACAGCCCGCGTAGAAATGGAAATATTCAGCGATATAGGTGGCTTGCCAACGGGTTTCCTTGAACATTTTGCCGGTATCGCGTGTCTCGATCGCGCCCAATTCTTCTGATTTTTCCGCCAGCAAATCGCCCAATTGCCGTAGGCATTTGCCCCGCTGGGTTGGCGTCATTTGCGACCAAGGCCCATCGTGGAAGGCGGTATAGGCCGCTTCCACCGCGGCATTCACATCATCGGCTGTGGCTTCAGGGATGCGTGACCAAACCTCGTTGGTGGCAGGGTTAATGCTCTCAAATGAACCACCATCTGACGCATCGACCCATTGGCCGTTGATCAGCATTTGAAAGGATGTGATGTCCCCCATAACCCCTCCATTTTCCTTATCGATTAGAAGTGTCGCAAGGTTCGTAATATTTGACAAACGAATATTTCAGCATGATATAATCGAAATCATCGAATTATGAGACGCTTATGAACATCATCAATTTGCGCACTTTTCTGGCAGTAGTGGAGACCGGCTCGCTGATCGCCGCCTCGAAACAGATGAACGTCACCCAATCGACCATCACCGCGCGATTGCACGCGCTCGAAGATGACCTAGGGCAGAAACTGCTGATGCGGCAAAAATCTGGCGCGACAATGACGGCGTCTGGCCTCAAATTCAAACGCTACGCTGAGGTGATGACCGAACTGTGGCGCCAAGCCAAGCAAGAAACCTCCTTGCCTGAAGGCATGACCGCCATGTGCAATATCGGCTGCCAGTTGGATTTATGGCCTCATTTAGGGCATGACCTCTTCAACGATATCAACAACCGCTACCCC
>CAJXME010000209.1 GCA_913056245.1 uncultured Alphaproteobacteria bacterium
TCCACCCCCATTCGGCCGACCAACGCCAATCTGACAGTCTCCGCCTTCCGCGCCGCCGACACTTTCCCGAAAATCCCGTTCTATGTGCCGGGCACGAATGAGATTGGCGAGATGCTGGTCATCCCTCGGGTCACTGATGAAGGCTTCTTGGAATATCAGTTTGACTTCCTTGACCCCACCGCCACCTATGACAAAGTCCGCGACAGCCTATCAATCCCCCACGGCAATGTTGATGATGTGATCCTTGGCCTGCAAAAGGTCGATGAATGGACGAAAGTCGCCCAAGACAATAACGTCAACCGCCGGATTGAAAAGACCTCCGCTTGTATCCCTGTGGACGCTTGCGAGACCAAGAAGCAGGGCATCTCATCGAGCGAGATCATTTTCCAAGTCTATGAAGACGGCAGCACCGCTGGCCGTATTCAGCGCAACAAAGGCCTATTCTCCGTTGGCTATAACATGTCCGTGGAATCGTCGATCCTGCTCTCCGCCTATCTCACCTATATGCGCGATGTCGGCGCCAAGGAATTTAAGATCGGCATCATGACCGACGAAGAGGTCGAAAAACTTTTCAATTAATTCGCTTCAACAGAAAAGCCGAACAGGAGGGTTTTGACCTTCTGTTTGGGCTGATCTGAATGAGATGAATTCCCCCTGATTTGTATTGCGAAACCCCATCAATTTCATCGCCAATTGGCTTTCACCCGCCGGTTGTGAGGTCATGCCATTAAATTCTAGGCATATGGCGTGGTATAGAGCATAATAAAGTATGGTATACCAGATACCACATATAAAATAATAATTGAAACTGGAGGTTACGATGAAAAAACTAGCAATTGCTGCAGCCTTTGCAGCGGTGGCCATGGCCACACCCGCGCTTGCCGATGGTCATGAGGCCAAAGTGCAAGCCTATCTGGATAGCGAAGTGAGCAAATGGATTTTCTCCGATGAGTTGATCGACGCGGTCGCGCAACAAAACATTGATCATTACGGCATCACCGAAGCTGAAATTGATCGCCTTGACCAGCGCTGGCGCAAAGAGCGTTCGCTTGGTGGCGGTAGCCTCGTGTCATCGATTATGGGCAATGAATTGTCCGCGTGGTTGCGCGGTGTCAAAGCCGCAAGTGGCGGCGTCATCACCGAAATTTTTGTCATGGATAATGTTGGCCTCAATGTCGGCCAGACCAATGGCACCGGTGACTTGATGCAGGGCGATGAAGCCAAGTGGCAAAAAACCTACCAAGTCGGCGCGAAGGCTGTGCTGATTGACGGCGTCGAAGAAGATGGCGGCGTGAACGTCTCGCAAGCCAGTTTGACCGTGGCGCGTGATAATGGCTTCCGCCTTGGCGCGGTGACCATCGGCATCAACGTGGATGCGCTTAAATAAGTAAACCATAAAATTCCGAAAGCGGGGTCTGAGTCGCGGCCTCGCTTTCGCGATCATTCCTGTTCAACACTCTCAATAATCAAAATTGCTGTTAAGGCCATGGGACGGCAAAGGTCAGCGATGCCCATCGCGATGACCAAACCGCCGCGTCTTGATTGTGATCAGGGTTGATTTCCTCAAGGCTCACCGCATCAATCAGGTAAACGAATCCTGGGCGAATCTCTAGCGTGATCACGCCCTTGCCATCGGCATCGGTTTGATGAACAGCAACTTCAGCGGCGCCATCACCAGCGTTAAGGACACGGGCAAAAATAGTCACCCGCGCGCCTGACCATGGCTGGCCATCACGATGCAGTTGCAACCTTAACGCGCGGTCAGACAGGTGAAAGGGATTATCAAGGGCGGTGATTTCAACCTCCATCCCCAGCCGTTGATCATTCCCTTGACCGTCGCCCACCGCCACCAACGCTTTGGCAAAGCGGCGGTAAATTTCCCGAAAACCTGAAGCCGGCAATTGCCGTTCGCGATGCCGAGCGACAGCCTCTGGATAGCCTTTCTTGACCACAAAGCGTTCAAACTGATCGAGCGTTTCATAATCCACCCGATCAGGCATGGTTTCATGGCGGATGATATAGAGCCCCTCAGTTTCGGGGCGCATCACGCCAGCGGGCATGTCGCCCAGCCGCCCTTTGAACGGCGCACTCGCCTTTGGGCTGACCCAGTCAAAGCGGTTTATTTTTTGCGGAAAATATATTTGCTCAAGGCCTTTGAAGTCGGTGCCGACACGTAAAGACAGGCGCATATCTTGGCTAGGCTGCAATTGCCAGTCTTTGGCCTCAATCCAAAACTCATGTCCATGGGCAAGCGTGCTGATGCTGATGCCAAGCATCACCAGCAAGAGATTGACCACACGCATCACAAAGGAAATAGAAATCTTCATCATAGGCCAAGTATAGAACAACAAAAGCAATCGATGTATAAGATCATCATCAATTAAAGGAAGAAAGCGTTATGGTTCAACTGAAGCGGTTTTTTATATTCTGGGTGATGATAGCGACAGGCTTGATCCCCGCCCTTCCGCAAGCCCATGAGGTTCAACCCGTCGTGGTGGACATCACCTTAGACCAAGAAAGCGTCAACCTTGAGGTGATCTTAAATGTTGAGGTTGTCTTGGCGGGCATTGACGCCAGCACAACCCAAGACACCAATGACAGCCCCGCCGCTGATCAATATGACGATTTGCGGCGTCTTGATGCCGATGCGCTTTCTAAGGTGATCACCACCCGTAAGGCCGTGATTTTAGACGCGGTAAATCTATCAACCGATCAACAACGGCTTGACCTTTCGCTCGTCGAAATCACCACCGAAACCAATGTTGATCCAGTTTTACCAAGGCAAACACGCTTGAGATTGATGGCTGAATTGCCGCCTGGGGATGCGCCCGTGACCCTTGGTCTTGACGCATCGCTTGGCGCTTTTGCCATCCGCCAGCAAGATGATCGCATCAACCCCGAAGACCTATACACCGATTACATCGCCGCTGGTCAAGCGTCTTTACCCATCCCCCGAGGCGTGCGGCTCGAACGATCAAACTTCTCGATTTTTGGGCAATATATTCAATCGGGGATCGCCCATATCATCCCCAAAGGGCTGGATCACATCATCTTCATCATGGGGCTGTTTTTCTTCTCACCACGCTGGCGGCCGCTTTTGATGCAAGTCACGGTCTTCACCCTCGCCCATAGTTGCACGCTAGCCATGGCAACTTTGGGATGGGTTCAACTTTCTGCCGCTTTGGTTGAGCCGTTGATCGCGCTGTCGATCGTCTGGATTGGGGTGGAAAATATCCTGCGCCCCAATATTGGCGCCGCTCGGCTTGCCGTGATTTTTACCTTTGGCTTATTGCACGGGTTAGGCTTTGCCTTTGTTTTGGGCGAAGTGGGGCTGGTGGGTTCCGCCTTTGCCATCAGCCTTGTCGGTTTCAATAT
>CAJXME010000210.1 GCA_913056245.1 uncultured Alphaproteobacteria bacterium
GGAGTTCAGACGTGTGCTCTTCCGATCTCGCCGCCGCCAATGATCAATTGCGGCACTTGACCGGCGGCGGCGTTCAGCCCAAGCACGGTTTTGGACACTTTGCCGTCATCAGGCTTGGTGTAAAGCGTTAAAGGTGATCCAGCATGCCAGAGCCAGACTTCATCGGCGTCGCGAACACGGTGCCAATGCGCGGCTTGGCCTTTTTCTAGCAAATAATAAATGACCGATAACGCGCCGCGTTCATCTACGCCATTACTGTTATTAAAGGTTTCCGCGTACCATCCGCCTTCGGGATGTGGTTTCAGGTTGAGATGCTCAATATAATCTTGCGCGGTTTGCATGATCTCAGCAGGCATATGATCGGCTGTATTGTCTTTGGTCTTCATGGTCTTCATCCGTATTGGCCTTCAATGATGATATAAGCCGATTTCGCTGAAAACAAGACTTTGCGCGAGGATATGGTCGCAAATTTTTACCTCGCCAAAGCCATCATGAGCGCAAACACCAAAACCGCCGCGAAAATAGCCACCACCATATTGCGCGACCACATCATGATCAACACCGCCGCTAAGAGCGCGAGCAATCGCCAGGACATTTCCGACGCCGCCACTAAGCCTGTGGGAAACACCACCAGCAACATCATCACGCCCGCCACCATGGCATAGGCGACGGCATTGATCCAAATCGACCAAACGCTGTCTTTCGGGATGCGGTCGCCAATCACGACGCCCAAAAATCGCCATGAAAACGTCCCAACAACCGCAAGACCGACCAAAAGCCATAAAGACTGGTTATCCATGGCCAGCCTCCTTTGGGGTATCTTTAACCGGAGCATAGGTTTTCGGGTCAAGCCAGCGCCGTGTTAGCACCACCAAACTGCCGCCGACAATCCCCCCAAGCATAATCCCCCATTCGCCAATCATCGGATAAGTCAGAGGGCAAAGCAGGCCGCCAAACAAGCCTGCGTATCGGTTCACCAATTGCCGCGCGTTGACCACCATCATCAAAATATACATCGGCGTGATGGCGAGGATCACCATCAGCACATCATCGCTCACCCATTCCGTGACGTAATATCCAAGGCCGGTGCCAAGGATGCCAAAAAGATAGACCATCGCCGCAAAGCCAATGAAATAGGATAAAAGGCCTTGCTTGCTGTATTGCCCTTCAAACTGGCCAATATGAACCCAACTGGTGATCGCCAGCATTTGCATCAGCGCAACTTTTTTCCAAAACGCCATGGGCGCGTCCCTCAGCCCCGTCAAATCCATGCCAGAGACCACCATCAGCAGCATCCGCATATTAGCCAAGGCGACCGCGGTGAACACCACCAGCGCCGATGCTCCCGCCATATGCAAGGACGCCATGGCGACTTGGCCGGGCATCCCCCAAACCAGCGCAGACGTCGCCATCGCTTGGCTGATATCAAACCCCGCTTCACGCGCAATGGCCGAAAACCCCACCATATTGGCAAAGATCGAGAAAATCGGAACGCCAATGGCATCCACGACGCCCTTGCGTCTTAACGCGGCAAGGTCTTCAAGATCAGGGTTTAGAGAAGAAGCATCAGCCATGGATGAAGTAAGTGTAATGAGTGCAATCAAGCCTGTGAAAAGACCAGTGTAATATTGCGCGCTTTCTTGCGAAGGTAAAGATGATCCTTAAACTTAACGGCTGGGAGGTTAATGAATGGGCGCTTCATGAATGGGCGCTTGATGAATGCCCCGTTCTTTTATTGCCGCCAATCCTCGGCTTATGCTATCCATAAGAAATCATCAAAACGGGCGCGGTGCAAACGCAATGGCAAAATCAAGCGAAAACATTCATCTTTATCAGGACGACCTTCCCCAAGGGCTTGATCTGGGCGCTAGTGTGGCGATTGATACAGAAACCATGGGGCTAAATCCGCATCGCGACCGGCTTTGCTTGGTGCAAATTTCCAGCGGCGATGGCCAGGCGTATTTGGTGAAAATGAGCCACCCGCAAAAGCCGGCGCCGCGATTGGCCGCCCTCCTTGCCGATGAAAAGGTGGAAAAATTATTTCACTTCGCGCGCTTTGATCTTGCGGCGTTGATCCATAGCATTGGCCCCATCAATGGGCCGGTTTATTGCACTAAAATTGCATCGAAACTGTGCCGCACTTACACCGACCGCCATGGCCTCAGCGAATTGGTGCGTGAAATTTTATCGCAAGATATGTCCAAGCAACAGCAATCTTCAGATTGGGGCGCGGCGGAACTGTCACCAGATCAGTTGAAATACGCGGCATCGGATGTGCTTTATCTTCACCAATTGCAAGCCACGCTCAACGAACGGCTGGAACGCGAAGGCCGCATGGCTATCGCCAAATCTTGTTTTGCGTTTTTGAAGACCCGCGCGGAGATGGATTTAATCGGGTTTGACGAGGTTGATATTTTCTCCCATTAATCTGTTCTGGGCTATGACGCCATCCTAAGGATCAATGATGACCACATCTTCAACCCCCGATCAGCCCTCGTCACAAGAAGACAAGAAAGCGTTTTCTTTCGCGCCGCGCTCACAATCCTTGTCAGAGCCAGCGCGCGAAATCCTGAAAGCCGATCGCCAGCGGAGGCTTCAACGCTATCTGATCTTAATGGCGGCGATGGTGATTGTTGGGCTTGGCCTGTCTTTCATCAGCCTCACCCAAGAAGAAGACATCAAAATCCAAGTCGACGCGAAGATCACCCCTCAAGAAAAGGGCGAATTGATCTTGGAAGGCGTCACCTATAAAGGCATCACCCGTGACGGCAATGATTTCGTGGTGCTGGCCAGCAGCGCTGCCGAAAACCCTGATCAACCCGATCAGATCAAATTAACATCGCCGCGCGCGCGGGTGGATACCAATGCCGGCAATCCCATGACCGCGCGTTCAAATCACGGGCTGTTTTTCCGCGCCGATGATAAAGTTGATCTCGATGGCCGCGTCGTGATCGTGCGGCCTGATCTGGGCTATACCTTGCTGACGGAAAGAGCGGTGGCGCATCTCGACACCGGCATGATGACCAGCGATGTTCTGGTGCGGGGCTACGCGCCTCACGGTGAGGTCCAAGCCGATGGCATGGTGATCAAAGATCATGGGCAGGAGGTATTATTCACCGGCAAATCGGTGTTAACGCTCAATCAAGACGCAACACAATAAGAGAAGACCAAATCCGTTTGTTTAGGGTAAGTTTGTTTAGGGGGTTGGAATGATGTTGAAAAAAATCCAAGGATACGTTTTCGGAATGGCGGGGCTGATGATGGTGAGCATCGCGCCCCTCCCCCATCACGCGCTGGCTCAAGATGGTGAAAAATTAATTGTCGAAGCCGATACCAGCCTGCAATGGAAGCACGCCGATAAAAAA
>CAJXME010000211.1 GCA_913056245.1 uncultured Alphaproteobacteria bacterium
GGCGACCCGGGGAAGGTCGACGGCGTGATGGGTTCAAGCGGCTTGGTATAGCCGCCGCGATCCATGATCATGTGGAACAGGCCAATCCGCCCTTGTTCTTCGCGAAAATCATAGCGGAAAACAGGTTTGCCGCTGAGGCAGGCCTCGGAGGTCATGTTGACGGAATCGCTGGTCACCACCACCGCCGAAGCATGCGCCAATATCCCGGGATAGGGGTTGTCGTCTTCTTCGGGGTCCCAAATCCAATAGGATGGGGTGGTGATCAAATCCCGCCCCATCATTTTACGAATGCAACTGGCGGCAAGGTCACTGCTGCGCCGGGATGGCACGAACGCGACGCTGGAATCCGTGGCATGGGCCAAAGCGTTGATATGCTCGCCCAGCCGATAGAGTTCGGCTTCCCCCACGGCATAGCGGCGATTATTGCCGCCAATCATCACGACGATCATAGGCTTGGGCAGGATATTGATAAGATCAGGCACATCATCGGCGGCGGCGCTGATTTTGGCGGCGGTAAGATTATTGAGCGATCCCGTGGTCACCAGCACATTATCGCCGCGCAACCGATCATGGGACGGCACCACCATCACATCAAAAAGATGGGAGGGTAATTTCGGGTCTTGGATATGAATGGTCTTGCTTTTACCTTTCGCCAGCCGGCGGAGCAATATAGAAAGCCCCGCCATGCGCCGCCCCGTGGTGATGATCAGGTCAGGCCAACCTGCATCGGCATAAGGTTTGATGGCATGGGGCAGCCCCATCAGCGGCCATTGACCAAGCCGAGGCATCGATCGCAAAAGCGAAGGCGGTTTTAATCGAATTACCGTGGTCTCCAGCCCCATTCGTTCCGCCAAACCAATCGATTGCACTTCCATGCCCTTGGTGCCGTCACTGATGACCCAAGCGGTGGTGGCGTTTGAAAAGGGGGCGTTTTGCAGGTCAATCATGATAATTTATTATATAATTGTTGGTGATTTTGTAATAAACTGACTTTATAGTGACTTCAAGATGCTACCGTAATCGATCGCTTCCTTTAGGTCTATCCGCGCTAGGATGAAATCTCAACATGGCAAATAAAGTAAAACTTGATGGCGTTGATCGCAAAATCCTCAAAGATTTGCAGAACGATGGCCGCATGACCAATGTTGAATTGGCGAAACGGATTGGCATTTCAGCCCCGCCTTGTCTGCGTCGGGTCAGGGCGCTTGAAGATAATCGCGTCATCCGGGGCTACCACGCCGATGTGAATCCTGAAGCATTGGGCTATTCGGTGATGGTTTTTGCCTTTGTGGGGTTGATTTCACAAGCGGAAAACGATTTGCAGGAATTTGAAAAGCATGTTTCGGCATGGCCTGAAGTGCGCGAATGCCATATGCTGGTGGGCGAAACCGATTTTCTGTTAAAGATCGTCGCCCATGATTGGGATCACTTCCAGCATTTCCTGACGTCGAAATTAACACCCGCGCCAAATGTCAGCCATGTGAAAACCGCGCTATCGATCCGTTCCGGCAAGGACGAGCCCGGCGTTCCCATCGACTAAGCGTCGAACGAGGTTTGCGGATTAGGCTTTCAGCACTTTGATTTTCAGAATCTCATAAGATTTGCCGCCGCCGGGGGCGTGGACTTCGGCGCTATCCCCTACGGTTTTGCCAATCAAGGCTTTGGCGATGGGCGATGACGTGGAAATCAAGCCTTTCGACAGATCAGCTTCATAAGGGCCAACAATAGTGTATTCGGCTTCGTCATCAGTGTCTTCATCCGCCACCAAAACAGACGTCCCAAAGGTCACGGTCTTGCCCGTCAATTTGGACGGATCAATCACCTCAGCACGGCTGATCACATCTTCCAATTCGGCAACACGGCCTTCGATGAAAGACTGGCGATCACGAGCCGCGTGATATTCAGCGTTTTCAGACAAATCGCCATGCTCACGCGCTTCGGCGATGGCTTTGATCACGGCCGGACGGTCTTCGGTTTTGAGTTTTGTTAACTCAACTTTCAGGACCTCTAGCCCTGAGGCGGTGAAGGGAATCTTTTCCATTATTATACTCTTGTGAATTGAAGAATCATGATAACCGCAACATTTGCGGATAATCCAGAAGATTTTACATCACACCTTCAAATAGGATTGGATGGGGCGGACATCAAGGTCGTCTTGCTGAATCGTACGAATAGCATGAATAGACGCCCGCGCCTCCGGCACCGTGGTATAATAAGGGATGCTGTTGGTCAGCGCGGTTTGCCGCAAAGAGAAACTGTCACGAATGGCCGCCGCGCCATGGGCGGTGTTAAAGACCAGATCAATCTTGCCATCCACCATGTAATCGACGGCGTGCGGCCGGCCTTGCATCACTTTATTGACGGTTTCGGTTTCAATGCCCGCGTCATTCAGCGCTTTGGCTGTGCCTGACGTGGCCACCAAATGAAAGCCCATCGCGCGCAAGTCGCGGCAAATCTCGATCATCTCAGCCTTGTCATCGTCTTTAACGGAAATAAAGACCGTGCCTTTGACGGGCAGGTAAACGCTGGCGCCCAATTGGCTTTTGGTAAAGGCATGGGCGAAATCTTTGCCGATGCCCATGACTTCGCCGGTGGATTTCATCTCAGGGCCAAGGAAAATATCAACCCCGGGGAAACGCGAGAAGGGGAAGACGGCTTCTTTAACGGCGACGTGATCTAACTTTCGCTCTTCGAGGCCAAGGGCGGCAATCTTCTCACCCGCCATGATCCGTGCCGCCATTTTCGCCACCGCAATGCCTGTGGCTTTCGCCACAAAGGGAACGGTGCGCGAGCCGCGCGGATTAACCTCAAGCAAATAAACCGTCTCATCTTTGATCGCGTATTGAACATTCATCAGCCCAACCACGCCAAGGGCTTTGGCAAGGTCATGGGTTTGGCGGCGAATTTCTTTCAAAACATTTTCAGACAGGTTTTGCGGCGGCAAAGAACAGGCGCTATCGCCGGAATGAATCCCAGCTTCTTCGATATGCTCCATGATCCCCGCAATGAAGACATCATCGCCATCAGCAAGCGCATCGACATCAACTTCCGTGGCGTGATTGAGAAACCCATCAATCAGAACGGGGTTATCGCCGGACACCACCACCGCTTCTTTCATGTAGCGGTCGAGATCAGCCATCGCATGGATCACTTCCATGGCGCGCCCCCCCAGCACATAAGACGGGCGGATCACCACGGGCAGGCCAATCGACTCGACAATCGCTTGCGCTTCTTCAAGGGAGCGCGCGATGCCATTCGATGGTTGCTTGAGGCTCAATTGACCAATTAATTGCTGGAAGCGTTCGCGATCTTCGGCCAGATCAATAGCATCAGGGCTGGTGCCTAAGATAGGGATATTGGCGG
>CAJXME010000212.1 GCA_913056245.1 uncultured Alphaproteobacteria bacterium
TGGCGATCCAGACCGACAGAGGCCAGCATTTTATCCAGAAGTTGTCCGGCCGCCCCTACAAACGGCAAACCCATCCTGTCTTCATCACCGCCCGAAGCCTCGCGGATAATCATCACTGCTCCATCTGGATTACCATCAGCAAAAACCAGATTGCTGGCCGTCTTTTTTAAGGCACAGCCCTCAAACGCGGCCAGAGCCTGTTTTAATTCAGCGTCGTGATAGATTTTACCTTCCGCGAGATTAACGCCAATCATCTGGCCAGGGCCAAGGCGGCTTTTTTCGATAATGCCTGTCTCTTCGAGGTGAACCATCCCTGCTTCAGAGCCCGCCAACAGCAAATTGTTGTTGGTGACCGCAATCCGCATCGGCCGAAGCCCGTTGCGATCAACCGACGCCACGACCCAATCGCCGGAGACGGCGGCCAAAGCCGCTGGGCCATCCCAAGGTTCCATCACCGCGTTGCAATAACCGTAAAGATTGCGCAGGTCTTGTGGGGCATCGGGCGAGACGGCTTCTGGCACCAGCATGGTTTTCACCATCGGCAAATCACGCCCGCCATGGAGCATCAATTCAAACACCGTATCAAGCGCCGCGCTATCGGAAGCGCCATTTTCAATCACCGGCTTTAAGTGATGAATATCGTCACCAAAGAGATCAGAACTCATCCGATCTTCATGGCAGAGCATCCAATTTCGGTTGCCGCGAAGCGTGTTGATTTCACCGTTATGGGCAAGCACACGGAAAGGTTGCGCCAATTTCCACGTGGGGAAAGTGTTGGTGGAATAACGCTGATGATAAAGCGCAAACCGCGACACAAAACGATCATCGAGCAAATCAGGATAAAACGCCGTCACCTGCTCCGCCAAGAACATCCCTTTATAGATGATGGATTGGCTGGAAAAGGAGCAAAGATAAAAGTCAGCAATGCCTGCGGCGTTGATGGTGTTTTCAATCTTACGGCGCACCACATAGAGTTGACGTTCAGCCGTGGCGGAATCCAACCCCTCTTCGCCTTGCGGCATGGAGAACATGATTTGTTCAATTTCCGGACGGGTTGCGCTGGCTTTGGTGCCGATGATCGACACATCAACAGGCACTTGCCGCCAGCCATAAATCCGATAGCCCGCATCGAGAATTTCTTCTTCAACGATACAACGGCAACGTTCTTGAGCCGCCATATCCATCCGCGGCAAGAACACCATGCCAACCGCCAGACGCCCATCATCAAGATCATGGCCTGTCCGCGCAATATGCTCACGGAAAAAATCAAGGGGGATTTCCAAATGGATGCCCGCGCCATCACCGGTTTTGCCATCAGCATCGACGGCCCCGCGATGCCAAATGGCTTGCAAGGCTTCAATGCCTTTTTCCACCACTTCACGGCTCGGCTTGCCATCAATCGCGGCCACCAGCCCTACCCCGCAAGCGTCATGTTCCTTCTCAGGCGAATAGACACCCGCCTCAACCAGCCGCTGTTCCATGGCTTTGCGATGCGCCAGCCAAGACGCGCCAGAAAGTGAAGTCCCAGAAAGAGAAGTTATTGCATTCATTTCAGTCATGATTTTTTCCAATTCTTGAACAGAGCCTGTTAAGACGCCAATTGATCGACACCGGCCGCTTTTGCCTTAAGCCATGAATCCATGCGATCCGCGGCGTCTTGCCCATCGCGCACCGCCCAAACCACGAGCGACGCGCCGCGCACGATATCACCGGCGGCAAACACGCCATCGATTTCCGTCATCATGGATCGCCAATTGATCTGAACCGTTCCCCAACGCGAGGTTTTCAATCGCGGCTCATTAAACATTTCCGGCAAGTTTTCAGGATCAAAGCCCAGCGCTTTAATCACCATATCGGCTTTCATGTCATAGCCCGAGCCTTCGATCGGCTCAGGCACACGGCGGCCTGTGGCGTCAGGTTGGCCAAGATAAATCTTTGAACAGCGCACGGCCGATACCGCTTGATCGCCGGAAAAGCCATCGGGCTGTGTTAACCATTCGAACACAACGCCTTCTTCTTCAGCGTTCATCACCTCACGGACAGAACCTGGCATATTGGCGCGGTCACGGCGATAAACACAAGTCACGCTGGCCGCGTCTTGACGGATGGCCGTGCGGACGCAATCCATGGCCGTATCGCCGCCGCCAATCACCACGATATTTTTACCCTTAGCCGAATAGGATTCCATGTCTGTGTCCGACATTTGGTCACCCAGACCCGCGCGGTTAGACGCTGTTAAATAATCAAGGGCTGGGATGATCCCATCCAAATCATTGCCATCGGCGTCTAATTCACGGGCTTTATAAACGCCTGTTGCGATCAGCACCGCGTCATGCTTGGCTTTCAAATCAGCAAAACTGATATCAACGCCAACAGAACAATTCATGGTGAAGACAACGCCCGCCTCGCGCAGGAGTTTTTCGCGCCGTTCCACCACATGCTTTTCCAATTTGAACCCGGGAATGCCATAAATCAGCAAGCCACCAACGCGATCATAGCGATCGTAAATTTCGACCTGATACCCTTTGCGGCGCAAGCGTTCAGCGGCGGCAAGACCGGCAGGCCCGGCGCCAATGATACCAATCGATTCCGAACGTTCTTGACGCGGCAAAGGCGGCTTCACCCAGCCTTGTTCAAAAGCGGTTTCCGTGATGTGTTTTTCCACCGCGCCAATGGTCACGCTTTCAAAGCCTTTTTCGATCACGCAATTGCCTTCACAAAGGCGGTCTTGGGGGCAGATGCGGCCACAAATTTCAGGAAAGGAATTGGTCGCTGAGGATACTTCCCACGCTTCTTCCATGCGACCTTCGGCGGTCAGCATCAACCAATCAGGGATGTTGTTATGGAGCGGGCAATTGGTTTGGCAAAACGGCACGCCACATTGCGAGCAACGCGAGGCTTGCTCTTTGGCTTTGCGTTCCGAAAAGGCCGCGTAGATTTCATCAAAATCTTCTTTGCGGCTTGAGGCGCTGCGCTTTTCGGGCATCGCCTTTTCCGTTTGAACAAATTTTAACATACGATCGGTGGTCATAACCTTCGCCTTTTCCTAGACCGCTTGATGTAGCGGCTTCCAATTTTCGATTAAACTATCAATCCACGCAATAAAGGTCAATAATATTAACCTATATCGCAAGTGCAATTAATTAAAACATGATTTTATTGTAAATCGCCAAAAATATTTGTCAAATTTGAAATTATTTGACAATTTTCATATCGAAATAGAATGCCAATAAGCAATATATATGCTTATAGCAAATTAGTAATAGAATGAATTGAAATTCATGTCAAAGATGTAACAAGATTTTTAATTTTTTTATCTTTCGGGTGGCCATGTCTACAAGGAGTTCTAATGTCTCTTTGT